>CAZRDA010000007.1:0-16797 GCA_964598715.1 uncultured bacterium
CACCGAAGTGCCGCCCAAGACCGCGTCGGTGGTCTGGGAGTCCGAGTACGTCTGGGGGGACCGGGCGTGGATGGAGGCGCGGCGCCGGTCGAATGCCTTGAGCAGCCCCATGGCCATCTACGAGGTGCACCTGGGATCCTGGATGCGGGTGGCGGAGGACCGGCACCGCCCGCCCACCTACCGGGAGGCGGCCCCGAGACTGGCCGAGTACGTGCAGCGGATGGGCTTCACCCACGTCGAGTTCCTGCCGATTATGGAGCATCCTTTCTACGGCTCCTGGGGCTACCAGACCACCGGGTACTTTGCCCCCACCAGCCGCTACGGGGCGCCGCAGGACTTCATGTTTTTGATTGACTGCCTGCACCAGCACGGCATCGGGGTGATCCTCGACTGGGTCCCCTCGCACTTCCCCACCGACCAGCACGGCCTCACCTACTTCGACGGCAGCCACCTCTACGAGCACGAGGATCCCCGCCAGGGGCACCACCCCGACTGGGACACCTCCATCTTCAACTACGGGCGCAGCGAGGTCCGGAGTTTCCTCCTGAGCAGCGCGCTGTTCTGGCTGGACACCTACCATGCCGACGGGCTGCGCGTGGACGCGGTCGCTTCGATGCTCTACCTGGACTACTCCCGGCAGGAGGGGGAGTGGATCCCCAACCGGTACGGGGGGAGGGAGAACCTGGAGGCGCTCGCCTTTCTGCAACGCCTCAACGAGGAGGTCTACCGGACCCATCCGGACGTGCAGACGATCGCCGAGGATTCCACGGCCTGGCCCATGGTCTCCCGCCCGACCTATGTGGGGGGAGTGGGCTTTGGGCTCAAGTGGGACATGGGCTGGATGCACGACACGCTCCAGTACATGGCCGAGGACCCCGTCCACCGGAAGTACCATCACAACCTGCTCACGTTCCGCATGGTGTACGCCTTCCTGGAGAACTTTGTCCTGCCGCTCTCCCACGACGAGGTCGTCCACGGCAAGGGCTCGCTGCTCAGCAAGATGTCGGGCGATGATTGGCAGAAATTCGCCAACCTGCGATTGCTGCTCGCCTACATGTACGCCCAGCCAGGGAAGAAGCTCCTCTTCATGGGAGGGGAGTTCGGGCAGTGGAGGGAGTGGAACCACGAGGAGAGCCTGGACTGGGACCTCGTGCAGTACGCCCCCCACGCCGGCCTCCAGAAGTGGGTGGAAGACCTGAACAGGCTCTACCGGCGGGAGCTGGCGCTGCACCAGCGCGACGCCGACTGGGGAGGCTTCGAATGGATTGATGCCAGCGATTCGGACCAGAGCGTGCTGAGCTTTATTCGGAAGGCGGGGACGACGGACCCTCTGATGCTCGTCGTCTGTAACTTCACCCCGGTGCCCCGCGCCCTCTACCTGGTGGGGGTCCCGCGCGGGGGGGTCTGGACGGAAGTCCTCAACAGTGATGCCCACGAGTACGGCGGCAGCGGTTGGGGCAATCTCGGCGGGCGGGCGGCCGCCTCCGTCCCCTTCCACGGGCGCCCCTACTCCCTCACCGTCACCCTCCCGCCCCTGGCCGCCGTGTTCTTCCGAAGCGAGGCGGGCGGGCCCTGAGCGGTGCGGGGGGCGAGGGGGCCGGTCGCGGGACGGTCTGGAACTGGCGCGCGTGGCGGGGGCGGGGGTCTAGCCGTGCGTGACCAGGTCAGCCAGGGCTCCGACGAGCCGCTCCCAGCGCAGGGCATCCTGGGCGGTCCGGAGACGCCGCAGGGTCACGCCGCCCCACAGCCCGTCGGGTTTGGCCTCTGTCCAGGCCAGGCGTCCCTCCCCTTCCACCACGCCGAAGGGAGTCTCGAGTTGCAGGCCGAGCATGGCCCCGGGCGGGGGGGCCTCGGAAAGGGCCAGCATCAGCCCGGCGCGGGAGATGTTCAGGATCTCGGCGGGAGCCTGCGGCTGCCCCGTCCGGCCGATCGGATGCCGGGTCCAGGCTGCGAGGTGCGCGGGAAAGCGGGGGTAGCGCCGGTTGCACGGCGGGAAGGCGCCGGTGCGGGCGCGAAGGGTGCCGATCAACTCGGTCCGCCGGCGGTTCGGCTCCGGATCCTCCTCCACGCAGAATCGGGTGGCCAGGTCGCGGAGGGGGAGAGGGGGGGCCGCGGTCAGGTCCTGGAGCGCCTCGCGAAGGTTCAGCGCGGCCGCAATAGTGAGGATCTGATGCGTCTGGTCAGCGAGAACATAGACCCCCGGGCGTTCCGGGATGGCGGAAGCATCCTGGGGCGGGAAGGGCAGCCAGCGTGCTAGCATCGCGTCCTCTGCCGGGGTGTCGCCGCGCAAGGCCGTCCTGACGCCGCCTCATCCCGCCCAACGCGCCTGCCTCCGGGGGCGGGCGGTTACGAGAGGATCGCCTGCCGGGGGGCCCGGTGGTCCACGATGTCCCGGATCCACTTCCAGAGGCGCTTTTCGCCCTCGACGTTCGGCCGGTTCTCCAGTTGCTCGCGCCAGCCCCCCATGACCTGCGCTTCCACCGGCCAGATTCGCACCCGCTGGCGGGGGACCTTCCGTTCCCACTCCGCGGCGACCTTGGGGCTCGGGTAGAGGACCCGGATCGTCACGTTCCGGGCAAGATACTCGAGCGAAGACACGTCGAGCTTTTCGTAGGGTTGCTGCACGTTCTTCCCCTTCCCGGCAGAGACCTCGGGGATGCCGTCGGTGACGATGATGATGGCAATCGGCGCCAGGACCAGGTTCTGCTTCCGCACCGTCTCCGCGATCCGCTGGAAGAAGGCGTTGAAGTCGGTCAGGTAGTTCCCCTTCGCGCTGAAGAGCTCGGTCAGTTTGTCCTCGATCTCGCGGGCGCTCTTCCGCTCGAACGCCTGGATGGGGTAGAAGGCCTGAGGCTCGTTCGGCGTATCCCCTCCGATGGAGCCCACGAAGAGCATTCGCGGTTTCTCGAGTCCCCCGATGCCCTTGAGGTGGCCGTAGATATAGTAAGAGAGGAAGCGGAGGCTGTCCTTGAAGTGCGGCGTCTGGGTGAAGGACCCGCTGACGTCCACGCCGACGAAGAGGGAGAGCCGAGCCTCGTCCTGCTGGGTCGCGGTGCAGCCCGAGCCCAGCAGCAGCGCGGTGAGGAGCAGGACGGCGAGCCGGTGTGCCATGGTTCCCCCCTGGTCCCTTATCGGGTGTCCGCGCCGCGCGAGGCGTGCCCCTGGGGCGCTGCCGAGAACTTGAGCACCTCGACCGTTTCGGCGAGGGCGTGGAGGGTCTTCAAGGGCAGGTTGAAGAGGTGCCGCCCGGTGAAGAAGACCGTGAAGAAATTGATCGTGGCGGCGATCACCTGGAGCGGCGGGAGGGCGTAGGCCTCGACGAGTTCCTTCCCGGTGGTGTGGAACCAGCCGATCTCCTTCTTCACGTGGCCGATCATCTCCTTGGTCCAGCCGAAGATGGTCTCGGCGGTGGGCCGAGCGCCGGCGGGGACATCTGCCCCGCCCCGCCGGGAGATGATCGCGAGGAGGGTCGGCGTCCCGAACCGGCCGAAGAGGAACCAGGTCATCCCACGGACCCCGATCCAGGCCATGGCCGAGATGCCCAGGACGCCGGCGATTCCGATCTGGAACTTGCCGCCGCTCTGGTGGGCCAGCATCGGGGTGACGGCGTCCACCAGTTCCCGGTAGAGGAACACGACCTCGAAGAACATGACGAACAGTTCCACGATCACCATCTGGATGATGTCTTTCCAGTTGTGCTGCTGGATCGCCTCGACCATGACGTGCATGCAGGCGAAACTCCCTGTGACCATGAAGAAGAGCATGACGAAGAGGACCGGTTGCAGGAAAATGTTGGCGCTCCCCCCCACCAGGTCGGCGGCGATCTCGGAGATGGTGGGGAGCAGGGTGAAGCTGAAGATCCCCGCCTCCAGCGCGCACCAGCCGAGGGTGAGGAGCACGGCGAGCCAGGGGAGCCCGGGCTGCAGAGAATTGTGCGTGGCCCGGCGGATGAGGGAGAAGGGGAGCATGAACAGTTCGAAGAGGGCGAGGTAGAGGCCGGCGGCCAGGATGCGGACGAGTCCCCACAGCCAGCCCACGGACAAGAACAGGGCCCGCGCGATTCCGAACCAGAAGAAGATGACCGCCCGGCAGGCATCCCACCAGTTGACAAGCATCCCCTTGATGAACTCCCTCCGCCCGCCTCGGAAGGGCAGGGTATAGATGGCGCACATGGTGCACCACAGGCCGAAGATGAAGAGCATCGCGGGCAGCAGGAGGAGGGTGAACTTCACGGTCGTCATCCAGGAATGGGAAAAATCCCAGAAGAAGCGGATGATGGGCGCCTGAACGTCCGGGATCCAGTAGACCGGGAGGGTGAGGATCTTGAAGACCAGTCTCAGTTCAGGAGAGAGAGCGGATTGGATGTTGGGGAACATGCGATCTCCTCCGCGGGCCGGCGCCTCCGGATCCTCTTAGGGACGGCCTCTCCATGCACAAATGCCGGTCGGGCGCATAGTTGGCCGATTTGGAGTCTGCAACTTGGGTGCCAAGAGACTTGTCTCCCGAAGGGGCGGGCAGCCTTGCAGGAGCGGGTGATCTGGGGTCGGGGAGGGGGGGGAGGCGTGGCAGTCCGGATGCCGGGGGGCCGGGCCAGGAGCCTGCGGGGGCGTGTGTGTGGCGAAGTCTCTCAGGCAGGGAGCCCGACGCCATACCGGGGGGCCAGGCCCAAGGGGGAGGGGACCGGCCCCCCCGCCGGGAGGGGGTGGCATGGAAGCCGCGGCCCCGGACGCTCCCGGGGCGCTTGACAGGGGACCCGGGGAGCCGGTATACGGACGGCGAGAGCAACCTATGAAGCGGCCCTGGGGTTCCCTCTGGCTCACCGCCCTTCTGCTCCTCCTTCTTTCCTGTCAGGCTGCCATCCGGAAGGGGCCCGGGGAGACGGTCATTCTGGGGAGGGAGGACCTCTCCGGCGTGGCCGGGGCCGACCTCGAGGCAAAGATCGCCCGGGACCTCGTGACACTGCGGAACGTGATCCAGGGGCTCACGGAGCTCGAGCAGCGCATGAGCGAGATGACGGCCGCGCTGGGGCGCCGGGGAGCTGGCTCGTACACCCAGGCCGAGGACAACCGGATTCGGGCCCTGCTCCAGAGTTACCTGAACTATCGGTCGGTCCTGCTCAGGCTCCTCGGGTACTATTCCTCCTTTGAGACGGTCCCGCGGGAGGATCTCAGCCTGAAGGCCTTCCTCCTGGCCTACGGCTCGGGCCTGATGCTCTTCCGCGAGGGGATTCTGCTGGTCACCACGTTCCGGGACCACCCGCCCGCCCGCGCCAAACTCAATGAACCGGAGCCGGTCTGGGGAATCCCGTCCGGGATCTTCGAGATGGTCTATAGCAACATCACCTCCTCCACCAACGTTCGGTTGCTCGGGGAAGCCTGGGACCACTACAGCACTCGGTTGCCCCTGATGGCGCAGTACGGGCTGACGGAGGGGTCGGAGTTCGCCTGGCTCCACGAGACGGTCCGCGTGCAACAGCGGTTCATTGAAGAGAATGCCGTCAACATCTGGGTGGGAAAGTGGGACATCCTGTGGCGGAGGGTCCACGCCCTTGGTCGCCGCCCGACGTACAACGCCGTTGCTCTCATGGGGACCTTTACAAGCCAGGCGAAGATCTGGATCTCTCAGCCGCTCATCACGCCGGTCCAGGTCCAGGCGCTGAAGCGGGACCTCCAGCCGGGGGATATCATCCTGGAGCGGCGGAACTGGTACCTGAGCAACGGGTTCCTCCCGGGGTTCTGGCCCCACATGGCGCTCTACATCGGCACGCCCGAGGAACTGGAAGCCCGGGGCCTGCTGACGCACCCCCTCGTCCAGCGGCACCTCGAGCACTACCGGCGGCCGGACCGGATGGGGCACGAGCGGCGGGTGATCGAAGCCGTGGCGTCGGGAGTGATTTTTTCCTCGCTCGAGGAGATGGCGGCCGCGGACCACCTGGCCGTCCTCCGACCGCGGGTCTCGGAGGCACGCAAGAACGCTGCGATCGTCCGGGCCTTCTCCCACTACGGGAAGCCCTACGACTTCGACTTCGACTTTTTCTCCACCGACAAGCTCGTCTGCACGGAACTGGTCTACCGGGCCTATGACGAGACACTCGAGGGGGAGCGCGTGGGGCTCCCCCTGGTGCGGTTTCTGGGCCGGGACACGCTGCCACCCGACGAGGTCGTTCGGATGTTCGCGCGAGAGCACGCCCTGGACAGGCAGGGGGAGGCGCTCGGCAGTCCCCCGAGGCGCCAGCTGGAGTTCGTGCTCTTCCTCGACGGAGACCTCTGGTCGGGGCAGGCCCGCTCCGCGGGGGTGGAGGACTTTATCCGGTCCGCCGAGCGCCCGGTGCCGCCTCCGGCCGCGGAGGGACCCGTTGGAGGACGGCCTGGGCCGTGAGGCCTCCGGACCCGGGTGAGGGGCCGGAGCCGAAACTTGCCTGGAGGCGGGCCGGCTGAGGTCCACCGGGGGGAGGAAGGGTGACGCGGGGGGCACACAAACATCTGTCGGGAGGGGGCTAAGGGGAGCGGCGGATACGGCTGGGCCGCCTTTCGGGCACGCCTCTTGCTGCGGTGCGAGGCGACGAGGGGGGAGGATGGCGGGGACGAGGCGGGTGGTGACCGTAGCGGGCATCCAGATGCCGGCCAGTCCTGACGTGGAGCGGAACCTGGAGCGAGGACTCGCGCTGGCGGCCGTCGCCGCGGACCGGGGGGCGAGACTCCTCTGCTTTGCTGAGTGCTTCGCCTGGCCCTGGTTCCCGGCCGCCGCCGAGGCCTCGCAGAGGCACCTGGCGCAGCCGATCCCGGGGCCGGCCGTGGACGCCCTCCAGGATTTCGCCAAGCGACGGGAGGTGGCGGTGGTGGCGCCCGTCTTCGAGAAGGCCGTGGATGGTCTCTACTACAACGCTGCGGCCGTCATAGACGCTGACGGGGCGCTGCTCGGCCGGTATCGGAAGATGCACATCCCGCAGCTCCCCAACTACGAGGAGAAGTTCTACTTCACCCCGGGCGACCAGGGTTTCCCGATCTTCCCCACCCGCTACGCGCGCATCGGCGTCCAGATCTGCTGGGACAATTTCTTCCCGGAGGGGAGCCGCATCCTGGCGCTCAAAGGGGCGGAGATCATCTGCGCCCCCACTGCCGCCTCCCTCCCGGCCGGGGCGGCCAAGTGGGAGCGGGCCATTGCCGCCAACGCCCAGGCCAACGGGTGCTTCATCCTCCGCGTGAACCGGATCGGCCAGGAGCCGCGCATGGGATTCTACGGCCGCTCCTTCGCCGTGGATCCCGGCGGGGAGCCCGTGGCGGCGCCGAGCGGGGCGAATGAGGGAGTGATCCTGGCCGACCTGGACCTGGATCGCATCGCGGAGATCCGCGAGACCTGGCCGTTCTTCCGGGACCGGCGGCCCGGCCTGTACGGGGAGATGGCCTGACGCCATGTGGACGTGGACGAAAGCCCGTGCCCGCAGGGCGGCGAAACCGAAGCGCCCCGGCTTCGGGGAGATCCTGACCAAGGCCGGCCGGGAGTTCGTGGAAGACCGGTGCGCGGGCCGGGCGGCGGTCCTGGCCTACATGACCATCCTGAACCTGGTCCCCGTCCTGGCGCTCGGGATGGCGATCTTTGCCTGGGTCACACCCCGGAAGGAGCTCGAGGCGCGGGTGCGAGAACTGCTCTCGGCCCATCTCATCCCGGGGTCTCTCGAAGCGGCGACGGGATACCTGCTCCAGTTCACGCAGCGTCTCTCCACCGTGAGCATCCTCGGAGCCGTGGCCTTCCTGGCCACGGCGGTCTACCTCTTCCACGTCATCGAGCGGACGTTCAACGAGATCTGGCAGGTCCGGGCGCGCCGCACCTTCCCGGAGAAATTCATCACGTACTGGGGCCTCATCACCCTCACCCCGGTCATCGTCTCCTTCTCCATCTACCTGACGAACCGCGCCCTGGTCCTCCCCTGGCTGGAGCGGCTCGTGACCGTCCAGGTGGTCAAGTGGGCCATCTCCCCCTTCTTCCCCCTCTTCCTGAACTGGATCGCCTTCTATCTCCTCTACGACCTCCTCCCCCACGCCCGGGTCCGGGTGACCGCAGCGCTGCGGGGCGCGGTCGTGGCGGGGACCATCTGGGAGGCGGCGAAGATCGGCTTCGACATCTACGTCCGGTACTTCGCCTCCTACGGGACGCTCTACGGGCCGCTCGCCGTGGTCCCGGTCTTCCTCGTCTGGCTCTACCTGACCTGGGTGGTGATCCTGTACGGGGCGGAGGTGGCCTTCGTCCACCAGTACCCGCACCGCCATAAGCTGCCCGGCGGGGTGATGGGCTCCTATCTCATCCGGGAGTACTTCGGTCTGCGCTTCGTGATCGAGACGGCGGTGCGGCAGGTCCAGGGCAGAAAGCCGGCGAGCCCGGATGAACTGCGCCTCGCGGTGGACGCCCCCGAGGGGCTCACCCGGGAGATTTTGGGGCACCTGTGCGAAGTCGGGATCCTCTTCCATCAGGAGGACCGGACGGAGCAGGTCATCCTCCAGCGGGCGCCGGGCAGCGTGACGGTGGGGGAGATCGTCCGGGCAGTGGGGGGGAACGCCAGCAACCTGATGGTGGGGCCCGACGATGTCTTGAAGGGTTACCTGACGCAAATCATTGCGCGCGGGAACCAGATGCGCACGGAGGTCCTGGATAAGGTGACGATTGCCGAGATCCTGGCCGACGCCCTGCGTCTGGAGGTCCCGGCGAAGGGCCCGGAGCCTGAGGCCGCCGCATCCGGCGGGCCGGAGCTCTCTCGCCCCGAGGGGCCGGCGAAGCCGGCGCTGGAAGTTCTGGACGGGGAGCGAGGCCGGCTGGAGACCGAGGGGCGGCGGAGGACGACCCGCCGCGCCGACCGCTAGGCGGGAGACCGACCAAACCGCTGGTCCCGTCCCCACCCACCACTAGCGTTCTCCCGGGAACGCGATCCCGGCCTCCTGCCCGAGGACCCTCAGTTCCTCCCAGAGGGCCGGCCCGATGGAGACCCCCTCCCGCCGCAGCCGCGTCTCGGTCTCGAACTCGATCTCCCCCGGCAGGTAAATTCTCTCGATCCCCGAAGCCCGGGGAGCGCCACGAATCTCCTGGATCAGGGCATCCATGCGGGCCTTGAACTCCACGGGATCCCCGAACGCCTCCAGGCGCATTGCCGCGAAGAGGTGGCCCAGGTCCTGCGGCCGGCGCGGGTTGTCGTACAGTTCGCCCACGGCCGGCGCCACCGCCGCCCCGGCCAGCAGCCCGCTCAGGATCTCGATCACCAGCATGAGGCCGTAGCCCTTATAGCCCCCGAAGGGAATGGGGGTCCCGGCCAGCGCCGCGGCCGCATCCGTGGTGGGGCGCCCCTCCGCATCCAGTGCCCAGCCCTCCGGGATCGGCTGCTTCTCCTTCGCGGCCTTGATGATCTTCCCGCGGGCGACGAGGGTGGTCGCCATGTCCAGGACCACGGGGCGCTCCCGGCCCGCCGGGATGGCGATGGCCAGCGGGTTCGTCCCGAAGAAGCGCCGCGTGCCGCCCCACGGGGGGACGAGGGGCGGCCCGTTGGTGACTGTGAGGCCAATGCAGTCCTCCTCCAGCGCCATGAGCGGGTAGGTGGCCGCCATGCCATAGTGGTTCCCTCGCCGAACCGCGACGGCCCCCATCCCTGTCGCCCGCGCCATTTCGAGGGCGCGGCGCATGGCCGCCGTGGCCACGACCGGCCCCATGCCGTTGTCCCCGTCCAGGAGGGCCGTCGCAGGCCCCTCCCGCAAGGTCCGGATCCTCGGCGTGGGGTTGATCAGGCCCCGCTTCAGGCGTTCCACGTAGAGCCCGACCCTGAGGACGCCGTGGGAATCCACTCCACGCAGGTCTGCCAGGACCAGGGCGCGGGCTATCGTCTCTGCATCTGCAGTGGGGAGACCGTGGAACCGGAAGGTACCGGTGGTGAAGGTCTCGAGGGCAGGGGCGGGGACGCGGCGGGATGCGGCGGACACGGCGTCCTCTGGCGAAGCCGGTGACCCTGGAGCTGCTGCTCGTGACGGGAGCGGCTTGCTAATACAAACGAGATAAATTGTGTGACAAAAGGTCCGGGTGGCGCCGGCGACAGGACCCGGACCTTGTCACTGTGATTCTTTGTATTAGTCCGCCCACTGGAACTCGAGGGCGAGGCGCTCCGCGCCCGCCGGCCAGGCGGCCGGCAGGACCAGGAGGGTAAGGCGCCCCCTGGCCGCCGCCCGGGGGAAGTAGAGGAATCCCTCGGCGCGGCCACCGGGCGTGAGCGTCCCGAAGGGGAAGGCAGCGGTGAGCAGCGCCTCGCGCGCCCCGCCCCCCCCGGAGCCGAAGACGAGGCCGATGCCGAGGAACCCCACCGTCGGGTTCGGGCCGGCCGCGCCCACGCTGATGTGGGGGCTCACCCCGGGCCCCCGCTCCGGCCCGACCGCGGCGACGGCCGCCTCCCCCGGCGCCAGGGCAGCGACCTGCAACCCGTTCTCGCTCAGGAGGAGGAAGTCACCGGGCTGAAGGGGAAGCGCCTCGGGCCCCGCGTGCTCCACCCGGATCCGGAGCGGGAAGAGATGCTCCCGAGCGGCGGCGGGAGCCACCGCGGCGAGGTCCGCCGTGACCGTGAGGCCGCGGGCGCTCGCCGTGGCGCGCTGCCCGTCCGCCTCGACGGATCCCCCGGGGCTTCCGACCGCCACGAGGCGGGGCCCGGCACAGGCCGGCAGGAGCAGGAGCCCCAGGACGAGGCTCGCGCGCCGCCAACCCCTAACTGATCGGGACATCGAGGGAGGAGCCCTTCTCGGCCGGGGCGCCACGCTTCAGGGCGTACTCGAGGGCGGCCTGGAGCTTCTCCTGAGCGCCCCGGAGTCGCTTCACCATCACCCGGGTGAGGTTGATGGTCAGCTTGTAGCCGAGCTTCGGGTTCCCGTCGCAGAGGGCCTGGAAGTCCTTCTTGTCGAGCGTCAGCACCTCGGCCTTCTTCGCCACGACCGCGGCGGTGGCGCGCGGGCCGCCGTCCACGAGGGCCATCTCTCCGAAGCAGTCGCCGGGGCCCAGGAGAGCCAGCGTCCGCTCGTCCCCCTCCCCGAGCATCTTGCTGATCTTCACGCTCCCCGATCGGATGACGAAGAGGGACTTGCCCGCCATGTTCTCGGTGAAGATAGTGCTCCCCTCCTGGAGGCTCTTCTCCTTGACCACCCCCGCCACCTTTTGGATCTCGTCACTGCTCAGGTCGGCGAAGAGGGGGCACTGCTTCAGTCCGTCGGCCTTTGAGGCCATTCGTCCCTCCTCCGGGCCGTACCGGCCCGGAATGACTGTAGCACGGGGTCAGGCGGATGCAAAGGGGCTGCCAGCCTGTGCGGGATGCCCTCCGGCAGCCACTTCGCCCTTGACGGAACCGGGGGCGGGCGGGTAAGGTCGGCCCGGCCCATGGCGATGAGCGCGGGCAGGCGGCGGCTCCCTGCGGCTCCCCGGGCGCCGGGGGTCCTCCTGGTGCCGCCGTCGTCTTTGGAGCGAGGGCGCGTGGCCGAACTGCTCCCGTTCCGGGCCTACCGATATGACCCGGCCGTTGCCGGGGAGTTAGCCGCGCTCGTCTGCCCCCCGTACGACGTCATCCCCGAGGAGCACCGGGAGGCTCTGCACCGCCGCCATCCCCACAACGCCATCCGTCTGATCCTGGGGGAGGATCTGGCGGGGGACGATGCCCGGGAGAACCGGTACGCCCGCTCGGCCCGATACTTCGCCGAGTGGGTGGCCGAGGGCGTTCTGCTCCGGGAGCCCACCCCCGCCTTCTACCTGTCGCAGCAGACCTTCCGGGACGGCACGGGGAGGGAGCGGACCCGGACGGGCCTCGTTGCGGCCGTCCGCCTCGAGCCGTATGGCACGGGCGTGGTTCTCCCGCACGAGCAGACCTTCGCCGGGCCGAAGGAGGACCGCTTGCGCCTCATGCGGGCGATGCCGGCCAACCTGGAGCAGATCCTCGTCCTCTACGACGGCCCGGCGGACCCCCTGCGGACCCTGTGGCAGCGGGTGGCCGGCATCCGACCGGTCGCCGACTTCCGCGATGACCTCGGAGCCCGGAGCCGGCTCTGGGTGATCCGGGACCCGGGAGCGCTCGCGGCCATCCCGGAGGGGTTCCGGGACCGGCGTCTGTTTATCGCTGACGGTCACCACCGCTATGAGGCGGCCCTGCTCTTTCGTGAGGAGCGGCGCTCCACCGATCCTGCCTCCCCCGACATCCAGGCCCGCCGTGCGTACAACTACGTCACGATGCACCTCGTCCATGTGGAGGACCCCGGCCTCGTGATTCTCCCGACCCACCGCCTGCTGGCCCCCTTCCCGGGCGCGGAAGCGGGGACGATTCGGCGCGTGCTTGAGGGGGCCGGGCGCCTGTCGCCCTGGTGCCTCGGTGCGGCGGGGGAGGGTTTGCCCGGTCTCCTGGAGGCCCTGGATGCGGTCCGGGAGGGCTCCGCCGTCGGCTGTGCCTGGGGTGCGGAGGAAGGCGGGGTTCTCCGGATGCCCTGCAAGTCCGGGGTCTCCCCGCTCGATGCGCTGGACGTCATCCAGGCTCATGAACGGATTCTGGAGCCCCTCCTCGCACGCGCCGGGGGGAGTGCGGAGGGGCTGATGACCTATACCAGGGATGCTCCGGCCGCCGTCGCCGCCGTCCGCCAGGGGAAGCAGTGTCTGGCACTCTTCTTGCGTCCGCCGACGGTCCAGCAGGTGATGAACGTTGCCGCCGCTGGAGGGCGGATGCCCGAGAAGACGACCTACTTCTTCCCCAAGGTCCTCACCGGCTTGCTCCTCCACCGGCCCGAGCCGCTCGCCATGGCCGAGGAGGCGTAGCCGGGATGCTGAAGGTGCGCTGTGCCAGGCATCCGCGGGCGCGGGCTGTCACCCGGTGTTTCCGGTGTCTCGCCCCGATCTGCCGGTCCTGCCGGGTGCGTGTCCTCCGCCGGACCTTCTGTCCGGGCGGGTGCAGTGCGGTCTACTTGCTGCAGCGGTCGGCCGCCGAGGACTGGCGGTACGCTCAGCGGTTTGCTGCCGGCCCCCGCCGGACCCTCTGGACCGGACTCCGCGCGGCCCTCGACGCGGCCCGGTTCCGCCTCCGCCGCGCGCGCCTGAACGAGCACCTGAGGGTCCTGAAGGGGCGAACCGTTCCCCTCCGGCGTCTGGTGCTCCAGCGCCCGCGAGGGGTTGCTGCGGTAGGTGGCCTCTTCGTCCTGGCCCTCCTCTGGGCTTTCCCCTCGCCCCCCAAGCCCCTGCCGAGCCTCCCCTCGAGGCCTCCGCCCGCGGCGGCCCGGGCCATCGTCCCGCCGGAGCGATCCCCCGCTGCCCTCGAGGGGCAAGAGCGTCCGACGCCTCCCCCGCAGGGGCCGAGCGTCCGCGCTCGTTCCCTCCCCCCGCCCGGGTCGCTTGAGGTGAGCCGGGGGGCAAGGAGCCGGAAGGAAGTGGCGCTGACCTTCGACGGGGGAGCGGATGCCAACGTCACCCCCGAGATCCTGGACATGCTCAAGGCGCGGGGAGTTGTGGCGACGTTCTTTCTCACCGGGAACTACATCCGTGCCTTCCCGGAGTTGGTGCGCCGGATGCTGGCCGAAGGGCACGAGGTGGCCAACCACACCGACACCCACCTTCACCTCACTACCTTTACGGAAAACCGGCGCCACGATACTCGGGCCAGCGTGACCCGGGAGACCTTCCAGGCCGAGCTCCGGAGGGCCGAGGCGGCCTTCTGGGCGGTCACCGCGAGGCCGATGCGGCCCTACTGGCGGGCGCCGTACGGGGAGGTCAACCCGCAGATCCTCGGGTGGGCCTCGGAATTGGGGTACACGCACGTGGCCTGGACTCGGGGGGAGGGGAGCGAGACGCTGGACACCCTGGACTGGGTTGCCGATCCGACCTCGCGCCTGTACGCCTCCTCGGCACGCATCCGGGACCGGATCCTGGGCTTCGACGAGGAGGGAGGGGACGGCGCTGCGGGGGGGATTGTCTTGATGCACCTGGCCAGTCGCCGGCGGGAGGACCCGGTCCACCGGCGCCTGCCGGAGATCATTGATGGGCTTCGCGCGAAAGGCTACACACTGGTGCAGGTGTCTGGTCTGCTCCGGGAGGATCAGGAGGAAAACGCGGCAGGCGTGCGGAGGCCAGACCGGTCAGGGGCGCTCGGCGGGGGCTGAGGCGGCCGGCTGCCGCTGCGCCGCTTCGAGTGCCACCCGGAGGGTCTCGACCTCCCGCTCGAGGTCCTGAAGCCGGTCCACCAGCCCCTGGATGGCCTGGGCAACGGGGTCCGGCAGGTCCACCATGTTGAGATCAATCGGCGTCGTGACCTTCTTGCCGTCGCGGTAGATGATCCGCCCCGGGATGCCCACCACGACCGAGTTGGGCGGGACCTCCTTGACCACGACGGAGCCGGACCCGATCCTGCTGTTCTCCCCCACGGTGAAGGGGCCCAGGATCTTTGCCCCGGAGCCGATGACCACGTTCCGCTGGATCGTGGGGTGGCGCTTGACCCGCTCCAGGCTGGTCCCTCCGAGCGTCACCCCCTGGTAGATGGTGACGTTCTCGCCGACCTCCGCCGTCTCGCCGATGACGACTCCCATCCCGTGGTCAATGAAGACGCCGGGCCCGATGGTGGCGGCCGGGTGGATCTCGATGCCCGTGAAGAACCGCCCCAGGTGCGAGATGAACCGGGCCGGGAGCAGAAGGCCGGCCTTCCAGCAGCGGTGGGCAAGGCGGTAAAACCAGAGGGCGTGGATGCCGGGGTAGCAGAGGAGGACCTCGAGGGTCCCCCGGCAGGCCGGGTCCCGCTCCTTGGCAGCCTGGATGTCTCGCCTGAGGGCCCCGAACACGGCCATGCCTCCGCTTCGCGGCGACCGCGCCCGCTTGGATGGGCCGCGGACGCCAGAGTCTTGAGCGTACTGAATGCCCCAGGCGAAGTCAAGGTCGGCAGGGGCGCTCCGCCGCTGGGACCTCTGACACCCTGGGGAGGACGGGTATACAGGGCATGCTGCGCGCCGGCTTCAAGACAGCTGGACGGGCGGCGATGAAGCGCAACGGCGGACAGAGGAGATGACGGAGCTCAAGGCTCCAGCTGGCTTTGGCATGGGTGTTGCACTCGTATCGCTTGCCCTAGTCCACTTCGGTCGTTGTCCGTACTTCCCAGGCGGTTGCGCGCTACGCGAGGTGGGAACATGATTCAGCGGTGCTTCGTCGGAGGAATTCAATTCCCGACTGCCTGGCTACTCTTCATTCTCGCGTGTGGCACGTTGATCGCTGTTGAGAGGTTCTGGGTGCGCCAGTGGGATAAGGCCTGGCGAGAGCGGTGGGAGCGCAAACATGGCCGATCGCTTGATACTCTGCGAACAAGGAAAGCACGCTTCTTAAAAGTGTTCCGATTGGGTTGGGCGGTGGGAGGGGCATTCATTGTTGGGTCCGAGATCCTTATCGGTCTAGCGGTGTTTGCACCGGCGATTCGAGGAGTGACTCTCACAGATCTGCAAATCCTGGAATTCTGCCGGAGAACTGAAGCGGTGATACTGTTCTTCTGCATTTTTCTGGTCGGGGGAGCGCTCGCGGTAAGAAACCTCAAGAGCGGGCTAAAGAAACTGGACGAATTGCTGGGCCGATCGCCCTAGATCGCGGGCCCCACGGCGTTCAACACCGTCCCGCGCACCTTACACCAGCGCTGACCGGAGTCTGATCTGACTGACCCTCACTGAGTCTCTCTCCGGACGAACCAATTCCTGAGCAAGATCCCCTGATGCCCCTGGACCTCTCCGCCGCCCTCCAAGCCCTCGCCGCCGACCCCTTGCTCTCCACGCTGGTGGCCGCAGCTACACGCCGGGGAGTCGTCCCCCTCTACCTGGTGGGGGGCTACCTCCGAGACCACCTCCTGGGGCGGCCCCCCCGGGAGCGGGACCTGGACCTGGTCTGTCCGGCCGATGGGCGCGTGCTGATGGTGGACTCCCTCGTCGCGCTCGGCGGGACGCTCGTTCCCCTCGATGCGGCGACCGACCGGGTGGCCCTCAGGCACGGTCCGGATGCCTGGCAGGTGGACGTGGCGGCGCTCCGGGGGGACCGGATCGAGACAGATCTGATCCAGCGGGACTTCACGGTGAACGCCCTGGCCCTGGCCCTGACGGGGGACCGGGCGGGGACGCTCATTGACGTCACCGGGGGGCTGGCGGACCTGGAGGCCGGGCGGATCCGGGTCCCCTCGCCCGCGGTCCTGCGGGAGGACCCGCTCCGCTGCCTGCGCGCGGTCCGCCTGGCCGCCCTCCTCGGTTTCCGGGTGGAAGAGGCGACGGCGGCCGCGATCCGCGGCGCAGCGGCCGGGCTCAGGGTCGTCTCGGCAGAGCGGATCCGGGACGAGGTGTTCAAACTCCTGGATGCCCCCGGCCCGCAGGCCCACCTCGCGGCGCTGGATGATCTCGGGGTGCTGCCGATCATCCTCCCCCCCCTGGCTGCCCTGAAGGGGGTCCCTCAGGGGCCCCCCCACCGACTGGACGTCTGGGAGCACACCCTGGAGGTGGTCGGGGGGATCCCCTGGGTTCTGGACCGCTTGCTTTCCCTCGTGCCGGAGGCCGGCCTCGACACACTGGAACGGATGGCCGCCCCCGTGGAGGGGAATATCAGCCGCAAAAGCCTCCTCCTCTTCGCGGCGCTCCTGCACGACGTGGGCAAGCCGGCCGCACGCACCGAGGAGGCCGGCCGGATCCGGTTCCTGGGGCACGAGGTCCGCGGGGCCGGGGCCGCAGCTTCCCTCTGCGAGGCGCTTCGGCTCGGCCGGCAGGCGACAGCCCTCGTCACCTCGATCCGCGATCTGCTCGAGAT
>CAZRDA010000008.1:0-16613 GCA_964598715.1 uncultured bacterium
CCCCCCAGGGGGGACGCAAGCACCCCCAGCAGGAGTACGTGCAGGTGGACACCACCAACATCCTGTTCCTCTGCGGCGGGGCCTTCGTGGGGCTGGAGAAGTTCATCGAGGAGCGGATCGGGCAGAAGCAGATGGGGTTCGGAGCCAAGGTGCAAGGGCGCCGCGAGAAGAAACTCGGCCAGATTCTTGGAGAAGTCCAGCCGGAGGATCTCCTCCGCTACGGCCTCATCCCCGAGTTGGTGGGGCGGTTGCCGGTGGTGGCCGGCCTGCACGAACTGGACGTGGCCGCCCTGATCCGGATCCTGCGGGAGCCCAGGAACGCCCTTCTCAAGCAGTATCAGAAATTCTTCGACCTTGAGGGCGTCAAGCTCACCCTCACGGATGACGCGGTTTTCGCCGTGGCCGAGGAGGCGGTGCGAAGGGACACCGGGGCGCGGGGGCTCCGAGCGATCCTGGAAGACATCATGCTGGACATCATGTACGAGATCCCCTCGGAGACCGGCATCACCGAGTGTCTGGTCACTCGGGAGGTGGTGGTCGAGCGGCGCCGGCCCATCCTGCTCTACAAGAAGAAGGCCGAATCGGCGTGAGTCCGCCGCCGGGGGCGGGGCGGATCGCGCGCCGGATGGGGCAAGGGTTCCCCCTTGCCCCTTCGCTTTCGCGAGGATGCGGGCCCTGGCCGCTTGACACCCCCCGGCGATTCCAGTAGGGTGAGACGACTACAACCCGTCGCGGGAGGGGAGGCATGCGCACCGCCGGCTGGCGGGGGTGGTTCCTTCTGGTTGCGCTCGCCGGGATAAGCCTCTCCTGCGCCTCCAAGGGGCGCGAGATCCTCCCCTACGGGGAGGCCGGGCTGTACTGGCGGGCCAGCGCCGACTTCCAGCGGGGACGCTATGCGGAAGCTCGGGAGAAGCTCCAGGCCCTCCTCACCCAGTACCCGGGAAGCGTGCTGGCGGCGGAGGCCCGGCTGGGCGTGGGGCGGACCTACTTTGAGGAGCGCTACTACAACGAGGCCCGGAGCGAGTACCAGAAGTTCCTGCAACTGCACCCGGCGCACGAGCGGATGGACGAGGCCCTCTACCACATCTCTCTGGCCTCCTTCCGGCAGATGGAACGGGTGGACCGGGACCAGAGCATGACGCGGCGGGCCGTCCAGGGCTTTCAGCAGTTGCTGACTGAGGTCCCGGATACTCCCTACGCCCCCGAGGCCCGGACCCACCTCAGGGAAGCGCGGCGCCGGCTGGCGGAGAAGGAGCTGGAGGTAGGCCACTTCTACCTCCGGCGGGAGGACTACGCGGCCGCCTCCGGGCGGTTCACCCTGGTCCTCCAGGAGTACGCGGGGCTCGGCCTGGAGGGGGAGGCCCACTACCTGCTGGGGGAGCTTGCCCGGACCCGCGGACAGCAGGAGGAGGCCAAGGCGGCCTACCTGCGGGTCATCGCCGAGTTCCCCGATTCCCCCTTCGCGGTGGCGGCCGGCAGGCGCCTGGGGATCCAGGTGGAGGCCCGGCCAACGACGGGCCCAGGGCCCCGGACCACCCGCAATCCCTCCCTGATGGAGTTGCTCAAGGATTCCTGGGCGGAATTACGGGAGTCGGTCCGGGTGGGGGCCCCCTTCTGAGGCGCGGGGAGACAGTGGACACCGCCGAACTCAGGGTGCTGGTGCAGCAGGCCGCCAACGTATTCCAGGCCGGGGACTACGATGGGGCCGAGCAACTCTGCCTGGAGGTGGTCCAGCAGACCCCCGTGTACGCCAACATCTATAATATGCTGGGCTTCATCTACTGCCAGCGCAACTCCCCCGAGAAGGCCATCGAACTCTTCCGGCACGCCCTGAGCATCAACCCCAAGTACACCGAAGCTCAGTTGAACCTGGCCATCACGCTCGCCGACATCGGGGCCTACGCAGCCGCGCTCCGGGAGTTCGGGCTGGCCATGGAGCGGGAGGGGGATGCTCGCGGGCCGCTCACCAGCGTGATCCGGGGCAAGCTGGCAAACGCCCATGGAGACTTGGCGAAAATCTACTTCGATCTTGGAATGCTCGAGGAGGCTGTCGGCGAGTATCAGAAGGCCCTGGCGCTTGGCCCCACCTTCCCTGACATGCACAACCGGCTGGGGGTCTGCTACCGGGAGCAGGGAAAGCACGAGAGGGCCCTCAAGGAGTTCGCCCGGGCCCTGGAGATCAACCCCCGCTACGTGGAGGCCTACGTGAACCTCGGGATCCTCCACCACCGCATGGGGCAGGACGAGCAGGCGATTGCCGCCTGGGAGAAGGCGTTAGCCCTGGACCCGCGCAATCACCTGGCCCAATTGCACCTGCGGGTGGTGAAGCAGAAAGACCGCCGTCCCACAGGCTAGTGTGACTCCGACCCATTGCCCCTCCCGCTCACGGAACGGCCGGCGTGCCGGGCCGACTGACGTCACCTCCCTTCGGGCCGAGACCCGGCGGCTCCTGCGGGAGGCGGGGGTGCGCCCGCGCCGGCGCCTGGGGCAGAGCTTCCTGGCCGACGAGCGGGTCCTGGCGGCTATCCTGAAGGCGGCGGAACTGACGCCGGATCAGCGGGTTCTGGAGATCGGCGCCGGCCTTGGAACGCTGACGGCCGCGCTGGCGGCCTCCTGCCGCCAGGTCGTGGCGGTGGAGGTGGATCCGGCCCTGGCGGCATTCCTTCGCCGCCGCTTCGCCGACGACCGACGGGTCCTGATCGTGGAGGGGGATGCCCTCACCATTCCCCTGCCGCCGCGAGAGGCGGCGCCGGCCCCCGGAGAGCCCTTTCGGGTGGTCGCGAACATCCCCTACGCCATCGCCACCCCCCTCCTCCGGCGCCTCCTGATGCTCGGGGGCGTCGTGGACCGATGCCTCCTCATGGTCCAGCGAGAGGTGGCGGCCCGTCTGACGGCGGCGCCGGGGGACCGGCACGCGGGGGCACTCACGCTGTACTGTCGCTACCGTGCCGAGCCCGTTCCCGTGGCCGCGGTCTCGCGGGAGGCCTTCGAGCCGGTCCCGGCCGTGGACTCGGTGCTCGTCCGTCTGGACCTGCTCCCCCGACCCGCCGTGACGGTGGCCAGGCCGGACCTCCTCTTCGCCCTCATCCGCGCGGGGTTCGGGCAGCGGCGGAAGATGCTGCGCAACGCCCTGCGGGACTCCCCCGTCCTGCGGCCCTTCGCCGGGGCGCTCGCCGGGGCCTTTGCCGCGGCCGGCCTCTCTGGGCTCCGCCGGGCCGAGACCGTCGGCCTGGAGGAGTTCGCCGCGCTGGCCGAGGCCCTCTCGACGTCGGTGCCTGCCGATCCCCTGCCCACCCCCGACGAGGAAGACGATGCCGAAGATCCTGGTCATTGACGACGAGGTCCACATCCAGAAGATCATTGACTACAAGCTCCGGACGGCAGGATACACGGTGATCGCCGCCGCCGACGGGCTGGAGGGGCTGGAGAAAGCACGCGCGGAGCAACCGGACCTGATCCTCCTTGACGTGATGATGCCCCGGATGGACGGGTTCCAGGCTCTGGAGGCGCTGAAGCGCGACCCGGCCACCAAGGCGATCCCGATCTTCATGCTGACGGTGAAAGGGAAGGAGATGGATCGCCTCCGGGGGCAGCAGCAGGGGGTCGCAGCCTACATCACCAAGCCGTTCAGCCCGAACGCCCTGCTGGCGAGGATCGAGGAGACCCTGCGCCCCGCCTAGGAGTGGTCCCGGCATGTTCCATACCGCCGATCCCGCCGATATCAAGGCCGGCCTCATCACAGACGTCTACTTCGTCCGGACGCTGGAGATCCTGCGGCGCAAGGGGATCGAGAGCGCGGTCACGGCGGAGGTCCTCCTCAAGAGCTTCCCCGCCGGGTGGTCCTGGGGGGTGCTGGCCGGCATCGAGGAGACGGCCCACCTCCTCGCGGGATTGCCGGTAGAGGTGAATGCCTTCCCGGAGGGGGCGCTCTTCACCCCCCACGAGCCGGTCCTCACCATCCGGGGGCGCTACGTGGACTGGGCCCACTACGAGACGGCGCTCCTGGGCCTCCTCTGCCAGGCCTCGGGCATCGCCACCAAGGCCGCCCGGTGCAAGAAGGCGGCAGAGGGGCGCCCCATCATCTCCTTCGGGGCGCGCCGGATGCACCCGGCCCTCGCTCCCATGATCGAGCGGAACGCCTTCGTCGGCGGGTGCGACGGGGTGGCCGTGGGGAAGTCCGCCGAGCTCATCCACGAGGACCCGGTGGGGACCATGCCCCATTCGCTGGTGCTCCTCTTCGGGGACACGGTCGCGGCGGCGAAGGCCTTCCATGAGTTGGTGGATCCCAAGGTGAAGCGGGTGGTGCTGATTGATACGTTCCAGGACGAGAAGTTCGAAGCGCTCCGGGTGGCGGAGGCCCTCGGCGGGGCGCTCTTCGGGGTCCGCCTGGACACCCCCGCCTCCCGCAGGGGGAACCTCCTCCAGATCCTCCGGGAGGTCCGCTGGGAGTTGGATCTACGCGGCTTCGACCGGGTGAAACTCTTCGTCAGCGGCGGCCTGGACGAGACCGAGATTGCGGCGCTGAACCCGGCCGCGGATGCCTACGGGGTCGGCACGGCGATCAGCAACGCCCCCGTGATGAACTTCGCCCTGGACATCGTGGAGATCGAGGGGAAGCCGCTGGCCAAGCGGGGGAGGATGTCGGGACGCAAGATGGTCCACCGGTGCCGCTCCTGCGGGGCGGACCAGGTTCTGCCCGAGTCTGCCCCCGCCGCGGCCTGTCCCTGCGGCGGCAAAGCGGCTCCCTTGCTCCTCCCCCTCATCCGGGCCGGGCAAGTGGCGCGCCCCCTCCCGAGCACGCAGCAACTCCGGGCCGCCGTCCTGGAGCAACTGGCCCGCGTCTCCCTCTAGGCCGGCATGGGCCGCCGTGTCCCACCCCCCACCCTTCGCCGCCTGGGGGAGTTCGGGCTCATCGCCCGCCTCACCGCCCCCCTGCAGCGCCGGGGGCCTGGCCTCCTCCTCGGGGTGGGAGACGATGCCGCCGCGCTCCGCCTCCCCGCCGGTAGGACCCTTCTCGCCACGATGGATCTTCTCGTGGAGGGGGAGGATTTCCGCTGGGAGACCTCCGATCCGGTCGCGGTGGGGTGGAAGGCCCTGGCCGTCAACCTGAGCGACATCGCCGCCATGGGGGGGCGGCCCCGCTACGCCCTCGTGGGTCTTTCCGTCCCGCCCCGCACCCCGGTCTCCCGCCTGGACGCGCTCTACCGGGGGCTCCGGCGGGCCGCGAGCGCCTTCCGGGTCCTTCCGGTGGGTGGCGACGTGTCGGCGACGAGCGGGCCGCTCACCGTAGCGGTGACCGTCCTCGGGGAAGCGGGGAAGCGGGTTCTCACGCGGGCGGGGGCTCGGGTCGGCCAGACCCTCTGGGTGACGGGACGCCTGGGAGGCTCCGCGGCAGCGCTCGCCGCGCTCTCCCGAGGGTACAGGGCGGCGCGCGAGGCAGGGGGGACAGGGCGCGGCCGCCCGGTGCCGGCCGGGATCGCCGGGGCCGTCCGGCGCGCTCTGACGCGCCACTTCCGGCCGCGTCCGCGCCTGCGGGCAGGAGCCGCGCTCGCCCGGCGCGCCCTGGCCAGCGCCGCCATTGACGTGAGCGACGGTCTCGCGGCCGACCTCGCGCACCTCTGCGAGGCCAGCGGAGTTGGCGCCCTGGTGGAGGGGGCATCGGTCCCGGTAGACAAAGCGGCCGCGACGCTGGGCCTCTGGCTCCGCGCCGACCCGCTCGAGTGGGCTCTCCGCGGTGGGGAGGACTTCGAGATCCTCTTCACCAGCTCCGCTCCCCCGGCCACGGTCCGGAAGGCCCTGGCGCGCACGGGCGCGCCAAGCGCCACGGCCATCGGCCGGATCCTGCCGGCGACCGCAGGCCTGCGCCTCCGCCAGCCGGACGGAACGCTCTCCCTGCTGCGCGGGGGATTCGACCACTTCCGGTGACCGCCACCCTTTCGGCTTGACAGCCGCCGGCCTCTCCGATAGATACAGGGCAACCCTTGCCTGCGCCAAACGGGGCCGAGTGAAGACCCCGCCCCGGGCCGCACCACCAGAATAGCGCCAGGAAGATCATAGAAAGCACCCTGGGAAGGGAGGGAATCATGCGGTCTCATCATGCATTTGCGCGGACCCGGAGCGCCTGCCGGCATCTGGCCGAGAGCTGGCGGACAGGGCTGACCATCTTTGCCTTCACGAAGACCGGCGCCATGAGACGGATCCGCGTTGCGCCCCCGACGGTGCTGGCCGTGCTCCTGCTCCTGGCGGCAGCGGGTCTCCTCTCGGGCGGTCTTATCCACCATGCTGCGCGTTATACGATGGATTTGGCCCGCACCGTGCGTCTGGAGCGGGAGACGATCCGCCTGGAGCGGGAGAACGATGAACTGATCTCGCGGCTCGCAGCCCAGGCGGAGCAGTTGGGCCGCCTGGTCCAGGAGGTGGGCCGCCTCCGGGAGCTGGAGGCGATGATCCGGACCATCTCCGGGATGGAGAGCGCGGGGGAGCAGCCGCTCATCGGAACCGGCTATGGCGGCCTCGAGGGCCAGGCGCTGCGTGAGCAGTTGCGGGAGTAGTGGGGAGGGCCCGTCGGGAAGGCCGACGGGCTGATCCGGTCAGGGTTACACCATCTCCTTCGTTCCGCCCTCTAGGTCGTCCGGCAGAGCGTCCATCCGCACGGCTGCGAGTTGCTCGCCCGTCCGCCTCGCCCTCTTCCCCGTCTGAGTGCTCACCCGCCCTCGTCCCGGCCGGTGCCCGCGAACGTCGCCGGCAGGTCTTCCACCTTCCTCACATCGCGGAAGAGGATTCGGCCGCCGCCCGCATTGACGGGGGAGTGGACGGCTGCCCTCCTCCGGTGGGGCATGATCTTCCTCGGGGGCGCTGGTCCGGGAATTGCACCGGCTTACGGGGCCGAAGCGCCGTCTGTCCTCTAGCATTACGTTGGGATTTGTTGCCGCAAAACCTGGGGGGGACCAAGGGAAAAACCTCTGTGTTATTGAGCTGTTAGGCGCAACTTCTCCAGGCCCTCCCCGAAGCTCGGCCGGGCCTGCGCACGCGGTGAGGTGGGATGGACGGATACCATTCGGGGATCGTGGACCGCTTCCCCCTCTGCATGGCGCTCCTCGACCGGGACCTGGTCATCCGGGCCTGGAACGGTTGCATGGAGGAACTCCTGAGCCGCCCCGCCGCACGGGCAGTGGGGCGGCCGCTCAATCGCCTGCCGGAATTCAAGGGGCTGCCCGTTCGGATGGCCATCCGGCGGTTGCTCGAGGGGGAGGAGGCGGTCCACCTCACGCCCCGGGGCGGGGGGGATGGGAGAGGTCCCCTGGCGGCAGGCCTCTCCCTGGCTCCCCTCCGGGATCCGGGGGGGGCCATCAGTTCCTTCCTCATGACGGTCAGCAGACCCCCGGCCAGGCGGGACGGGCGGCTCCCGACCTCCCTCACAAGCGCGGAGGTGACTCGGTGGCAGGTGGGCCGCGTCGCTCGCAACCGGGAGGCGCGGCGTCTGGCCCTCCTGGGCGCGGTGAGCGAACTGACCCGCGAGCCCTGGGGGGAGCCGGCGCCGATGCTCCAGGCCGTCTTGGATGTTCTGGCCACCGAGCTGACGGAGGAGGGCATAGCAATCCTGGGGGTCTCCCCCGGGGGGGCCGACATGACCCTTCTGGCCAGCAGGGGTCTGTCTCCGGAGGCGGCCGTCCGGCTTCCGGCAGCGGCCACGGCGGGGCCGGTCGGCCGGCTCCTGCGCGAGGGACTCCCGATGTTCCTGGCCTCCGCCCAGCCGGCCGATCTGTTTCCCCCTGCGGAGACGGCCCTGGCCAGCCGCCGCCTCGTTGCGGTCCCGGTCATGTCCCAGGAGCGCGTCCTGGTCGCGGCCCTCTGCTGTCTGGGGTGCCGGATTGGCCCTCCGTTCACGGATGCGGATCGAGCCTTCTTCGCCGCGTTGGCCTCCCTGGTCGGCCAGGGGCTGGAACGGCAGCCCCTCGTGGCGTCCCTGAGCAAGGGAGTCTTCGACACCGTCCAGGCCCTGGCGGATGCCATCGAAGCCAAGGACCCGTACACCAAGGGGCACGTCCAGCGGGTGACCCAGTACGCCCTGGCCCTGGCGGAGGAGATGAGCCTGAGCCCCCGGGAGATCCGGACGCTCCAGTTCGGGGCCATGCTGCACGACATCGGGAAGATCGGGATCCGTTCGGAAGTCCTGACCAAGCCGGGCGCCCTGAGCGAAGTGGAACGCGCACACATCCGCTCCCACCCGACCGTGGGGGAGCAGATCATCGCTGAGGTGGACTTCCTCCAGGAGGTTCGCCCCCTGATCCGGCACCATCAGGAGCGGTACGACGGGAGCGGCTACCCGGACGGGCTGCAGGGAGAAGCGATCCCGCACCTGGCCCGGATCATCGCCGTGGCCGACGTTTTTGACGCCCTCACCACGGATCGCCCCTACCGGCGCGCCCTGCCGGTTGAGCGGGCGTTCAGCCTCCTCGAGGAGGGGGCGGGGCGGGCCTTCGATCCAAGGGTAGTGGGGGCCCTGTGCCGAATGCTGCGCTGAAGATGCCCGTGGCGGATGACGGCACCGCCTGGGCGGCCCTGGTGGAGGTGCTGCGGGAGCAGTCGGGCCTGGATCTGAACCTCTACAAGGACAAGTGCATCGTCCGGCGCCTGGCGGTCCGACAGCGCGCCCGGGGCGCGCCGGACCTGGCCGCCTACGTGGCGCTCCTCCGCCAGGATCCCGCGGAGTTGCCCCGGCTGCTCGACGCACTCACGATCAACGTCACCCAGTTCCTCCGGAATCCGCCGACCTTTCGGGCCCTGCAGGAGAGCGTCCTGCCGGCGCTCTGCCGCGCCCGGGCGGAAGCCGGGCGCCGCACGCTC
The DNA here is from genome assembly GCA_964598715.1 of uncultured bacterium. Lineage (GTDB taxonomy): Bacteria > Methylomirabilota > Methylomirabilia > Methylomirabilales > JACPAU01 > JACPAU01. Next base: position 8,848 of record CAZRDA010000008.1, read on the forward strand.
CGGGTCTGGAGCGCCGGGTGTGCCACCGGGGAGGAGGCATACACGGTGGCCATCCTGCTCCACGAAGTCTGGCGCGCCGAAGGGCTGCGTCAGTCGGCGGTCATCTACGCGACCGACATTGACCGCCGCTCCCTGGAGGTCGCGAAGGCGGGCCGGTACATGGCCCGGCAGCTCAGCGGGCTCGCGCCGGAGATGCGGGCGCGGTACCTTGAGGAGGAGGAGGAGGGCCGGGTGCGCCTGGCTCCGTCCATCCGGCGCATGGTCTTCGTGAAGCGCCACGACCTCCGGACGCCCCCCCCCTTCCGGCGCCTGGATCTGATCCTCTCCCGGAACGTCCTCATCTACCTGACCCTGGAGCACCAGCAGCGCCTCCTGCGAGCCTTCGCGGGGGTGCTGAACCCCGGGGGGATCCTGGTCCTGGGGAAGGTGGAGGGCCTCTCGGGATCGGCCAGGGAGGACTTCGAGTCGGTGGATGTCGCCGAGCGAATCTACCGCCGCATCGGGGGGGGCCCGAACGGGGCCGGATCCGCGCGGCGCGAGGGGTTGCAGGATTGACTCGCCATGGGGCCTACGATAGGGTGGCCGCGATCCACGCCGCCGCAGGGAGGGTGACCGGATGAAGCAGTCTATCGGGAACAAGATCCTGCTGGGGTTCCTGTTGGTAATCTTCACCACCATCGTCGTGGGCGCTGGCCTGAGGTTCGGGCTGCCCGATACCCCCTCGCGGGACGTCATCACCGTCTTCTCAGCCCTCTTGGTGGGCGCCGTCATGGCCAATTACTGGTCGGGCCGGATCGCCCGGGAGGTCGGGACCTTGGCCCAGGCGAGCAGGGTCCTGAGCGAAGGGGACCTGACGAAGGACGTGGCGGTCCGGTCTCGGGACGAGCTGGGAACATTAGCCATCGCCTTCAATCAGATGGTCATGAGCCTGCGGAGGATCGTGACGGAGGCGAAGGGCACGGCGGAGAAGGTGACCGGCGCCGCCGCCGGCCTCTCCGGCTCCGCGGAGCAGATGAACGCCTCGACCGAGGAGATCGCCGCGACCGTGGAGCAGATTGCCAAGGGGGCGGAGCACCAGGCCGAGCTGGTGGAGAAGACCTCCAAGGTCATGCGGGAGTTGGCCGCCTCCATCAACGAGATCGCCGGCCGGGCCAAGTCGGCGGCCGAGGCGGCCGGCGAGGCCGGCTACACGGCCCAGTCGGGCGGGCGGTCGGCCCAGGAGGCGATGGGCAAGATGAAGGAGGTCTTCAGCATCCTGGAGGCTTCCACCGCCGACGTCAAGGGGTTCTCCACGAAAACCCAGCAGATCGGGACCATCGTGGAGGTCATCACCAAGATCGCGCAGCAGACCCACCTGCTCGCGCTGAACGCCAGCATCGAGGCGGCCCGGGCGGGGGAGTACGGGAAGGGTTTCACCGTGGTGGCGGAGGAGATCCGGAAGCTGGCCGGCGAGGCGGGAGCCTCGGCGGAGCGGATCGCGGCGATCACCAAGGAGATCCAGGGGGAGAGCGCCAACGTCCTCGTCTCCATGGAGGGGGCCTCCAAGGAGATCGACGCGGGGCGGAAGCTCCTCACCCTCACCGGGCAGTCCCTGGATGACATCGTCCGGGTGGTGGTGGACGAGGTGAAGAAGGTCCAGGAGATCTCCCTGCTCACCCAGCAGCAGACGAAGGGGGCGGAGGAGCTGGTGAAGACGATTGACGAGATCGCCAAGGTGGCCGAGGACAACGCCGCCTCCACCGAGGAAGCCTCCGCCGCCACCATGGAGCAGACCACCTCCATGGAGCAGATGGCCGACTCCGCCCAGCAGCTCCAGGCCCTGGCGGAGTCGCTGAAGACGATGGTGGCGCGGTTCAGGGTCGCCGCGTGATGGCCGAGACCTCGCCCGAACTCCTCCAGGTGCCGTCGCCGCCGGAGCCCGAGGACCGGGCGCCGCTCGTCCTGCTGCGGGCCGCGGGCGGGTGGCACGCGCTGGAACTCGCCGCGGTCCGGGAGATCTCCCCGATCGGGCGGATCACCCGCGTTCCCAATGCTCCCCCGGAGGTGCGGGGGATCACCACCTGGCACGGCAAGGTGCTGGTCCTCTACGACCTCGCCCCGCCCCGAGGCACCCCCGCGAGCGCGCCCCCCTCCGACCGGTTCGCCGTGGTTCTCGACGTGACCATCCCGAACCTGGATGTCGCGCTCCTGGCCGAGGAGGTGGCGGAGATCCGGGTCGTCCCCCGCTCGCAGATCGCCCCGGCCACGACGGGGGATGGGGAGGGAAATCGAGGGCAGCAGGTGAAGGGGCTGATGGAACTGGACGGGGTGCAGGTCGGCATCCTGGACGTGGGGAAGTTCTTCACGCATCTGGCGGGAGTCTGAGATGGCCGTTCGGGTCCTCATCGTGGATGACGCCCTGTTCATGCGCAGCATGATCCGGGACATCTTCTCCCGGGAGGGGTTTGAGGTGGTCGGGGAGGCGGAGAACGGGGCCGAAGCGGTGCGCCTGACGCGCGAACTGAAACCGGACCTCATCACGATGGACATCGTCATGCCGGTGATGGACGGCATTGCCGCCCTTCAGCAGATCGTCCAGGCCGACGGGACGGCGAATGTCATCATGGTGAGCGCCCTGGGCCAGGAGTCCCTCATCTCCGAGGCGATCGGGGCCGGCGCGCGAGACTTCATCGTGAAGCCCTTTCAGGCCGTCCGCGTCCTGAAGGTGGTGCAAAGCGTCCTGGGACTGGACGAGCGGTTCCGGCCCCAGGGCCCGGCAGCCGGGGGCGCCGCAGGGTCCCCCCGGTGACGGCCAGGGCGCCGCGGGGGGAACGGCCGCGCATCGCGGTGGGGATCGGAGCCTCCGCCGGGGGGCCGCAGGCGCTGCAGACGCTCCTGGCCGACTTCCCGACTGAGGTTCCTGTTCCGGTCCTGGTGGTCCAGCACATTCCGCCCCGCTTCGTGACGGCCCTGGTGCGCCGGCTCCAGGAGGCCTCGCCCCTCCCGATCCGGGTGGCCTCCGCCGGGGAGGTGGTTCGGGCGGGCCTGGTGTACGTGGCGCCGGGGGGGCGGCACCTCATGGTGCGCCGGGGGCTCCGGGGGAGCCAGCTCATCCTGCACCTCAGCGACGCCCCGCCCCGCCACGGCGTTCGCCCCGCCGCCGATCTGTTATTCCGCTCGCTGGCCGACTCGTGCGAGGCTGGGGCCATCGTCGTGGTCCTCACCGGGATGGGGAAGGACGGCCTCGAGGGCGTTCGGGCGGTGAAGGCGAAGGGGGGGGTGGCGGTGGCGGAGGCGGAAGAGTCCGCGGTGGTCTACGGGATGCCGCGGGCGCTCGCCGAGGCTGCCCTCGCCGACGTGGTCGTTCCCCTGCCCGAGATGCCCCGGGTCCTGGGGGCGCTGTTGCGGGAGCGGGCGGCGATGCTGGCGGCCCGCTGAGGAAGGCGGATCCGGCGATGGACATGACCAAGTACCTGAAGATGTACATCAGCGAATCCCAGGAGCATCTTCAGAAGATGGACACCCTCCTGCTGGAGCTGGAGAAGGGCGGAGCCGAGAAGGCGGTCATTGACTCCCTCTTCCGCGAAGCCCACTCCCTCAAGGGGATGTCGGCCTCCATGGGCTATGACGACCTGGCCAAGATCTCCCATCGGATCGAGGACTTCCTGGACGGGTACCGCAAGGGGGAGGGGACACCCGACCGGGCGGCGGCGGACCTCCTCTTCGAGGGGGTGGACCTCCTCCGAAAGGGAGTGGAACACCTCGCGGCGGGCTCCCCCCCGGGTGTCTCCGCCCAGCCGTTCGTGGAGAAGCTCTCGGCCTATCGGTCCACTCCCGCGGCCGCGCCCCCGGAGCCCGTCGCCCCCGGGCCCCCGGAGTCTCCTGCCGGTGCGGGCGCGCCGATCCCGCCGGATCTGGAGGAAGCAGCGCGCTTCGCAGCCGAGCTGGACCTTCCGCTTCTCAGGGTGGAGATCGAGCTCGCTGCCGACACGCCGATGCCGGCCGCCCGTGCGTACACCACCCTGAAGCGGCTCGCCGAGATGGCCGAGCTCTACCGGGCGACGCCGACCCTGGAGGAGATCAAGCAGGGGCGCTCCGGACGCAGGATCGAGGCGGTCGTGGCCAGTGCCGGGGATCCGGAGGCGCTGGCCGCTCGCCTGGAGGGCCTGCCGGACGTACAGCGGGTGACCGCCCGACCTTTCCCGCTGCGGGCTGCCCCTCCCGCATCGCCCGCGGCCGCTCCGCAGGCGGGACCGATACCCGTGCCCCTGCCCCTCCCGGGCGGGGCGCCGGCCGGCGTGGCCCCCGCGCCGTCCGCCATCCCGGTCCCCCCGGCCTCCGCCCCACGGGTGGCCTCCCTCTTGCGGGTGGACACGCGCCTCCTGGACAATCTGATTGATCTGGTCGGAGAGATGATCACGGCCAAGGGGGGGCTCGTGGAGTACGTCCAGAAGATCCCCGACCGCTCCCTCTGGGAGATGGTCGGCCGGATCGAATCGCTCATCAAGAATCTCCACCAGCAGGCGATGAAGATCCGGATGATGCCCATCGAGGTCATCGGCGACCGCTTCCACCGCGCCATTCGGGACCTCGCGCGCAAGCAGGGGAAGGAGATCGAGTTCCAGATCGTCGGGAAGGAAATCGAGCTGGACCGCGGGATCCTGGAGGCCCTGCCCGACCCCCTCATGCACATCCTCCGCAATAGCGTGGATCATGGCATCGAGCCCCCCGAGGAGCGGGAGCAGGCGGGCAAGCCGCGGGCCGGGAGCGTCCGGCTGGAGGCATTTCGGGAGAAGGAGGGGGTGGTCATCCGGATCAGCGATGACGGGCGCGGGATTGACCCGGCCCGGATCCGGGCCGCGGCCTTGAAGCGGGGGCTGCTCACGCCGGAGCACGCGGAGCGGATGACGCCGGACGAGTTGGTGATGCTGGTGACCGCTCCGGGCTTCAGCACCGCGGAGGCGGTCACGGATGTCTCCGGACGGGGAGTCGGGATGGATGTGGTGCGGGCGACCCTGGAGGCGATGCGTGGGCACCTGCTCATCGAAACAGAGGTCGGGCGGGGGACCAAGATTATCTTAAAGCTTCCCCTCACGCTGGCGGTCACCCCCGTCATGATTGTCCGGACCGGCCCGGAACACTACGCCATCCCGGTGACCCAAATCCAGAAATCCGCCCAGTTCTCCGCAGCAGAGATCCGGAGGAACGGAGACGAGGAGGTCTGGCTGCGGGGCGAGGAGACGATCCCACTGGTCCACCTTCGGACCGCCCTGCAGGTTCCCGATGGGCAGGGGAGGCAGGACACCCACATGGCGGTCCTCTCGGGCATCCGCGGGCGGAGGGTGGCGGTCGTGGTGGACGAGATCCTGGGCTACCGGGATGCGGTGGCCAAGCCTCTTGGACCGGCGTTGAAAGGTCTGCGAGGCCTCGCGGGGGTGACCATCCTCCCGAGCGGCGACGCGGTCTTCATCCTTGACCTGAACAGTCTCTTCGGGTAGGCGGGGACCTATGGGCGGTGGAGGAGAGGAGACGCGCGGGGAGGTGGAGGCATTGGCGGCGGCGGCTGCGGAGGCCATGGGCCATGCCACCAAGGCGTTAACGGCACTGCTGGATCTTCCGGTCCGGTCGGGCTCCCCCCGGGCGCAGTGCCTGCCGGTCGCCTCGGCTGCCCAGGCCCTGCGGGAGGCGCCGACGGTCGAGACTGCGCTGTCCTTCTCGGTGACCGGCGATCCCGAGGGGGCCCTGCTGTTCTTCTTCCCGCCCGGGGGCGTCCGCGCGCTGACCTCCCGCCTCACCGGGCAGCCGCAGCCGGAAGGGGGGCTCGCCGGCGCTCTGGGAGAATCGGCCCTGAAGGAGGCGGGGAACATCCTGGCCTCCGCGTACCTGTCGGCCGCCAGCCGCTGGGCGGGGAGGGTGCTCCGGCCCTCCGTCCCCCGCCTGACTACGGACTGGAGCCGGGCCGGGGCCGATGATGCCCTCGACGGACTCCTCCCCGACGCGGGCATGGTCCTGTTGGTTGAGGTTCCCTTCGGGGCCGGCCGGCGCGTGAAGGGGCGGCTCCTCTGGTTCCCGGGGACGCAGACCCGCAGCGGCCTCCTCCGGTGGGGCCAGGGAGCCGGGCCGGAGGTGATCCGCGTGCCGGCCGCGACCTTCGCCGCAGGCCGGGAGCCCGACCGCCTCTGGATCGCGGGGATGGGCTCCTGCGTGGGGGTTGCGCTCTACGACCCGGGGGCGCGCGTGGGGGGCCTCGCGCACGTCCTGGTCCCGACCGGGGGAAAGGGTGCCGACGAGCGCGGGCCGGCGGCGAGCCCGGAGCGGGCGGTCGCGGCCTTGCTCCAGGCGGTCGCCGCCAGCGGGGGGGAGCCGGGGCGTTGCGTGGCCAAGCTCGCCGGGGGGGGCCAGGCTTTTGAGGGCGTCCTGGGGCGGGGGAGGTCCCAGCCGGTCGGGCCCCAGACGGCGGCGGCGGTCCGGGCGGAACTCGGTCGGCGGGGGATCCTGGTGGTGGCGGAGGCCATCTCGCCCGAGCCCGGTCGGAGCATGGAGCTGGACCTGGCCTCCGGGACCGTAAAGGTGCGCTGGCCGGACGGGAAAGTCCAGGTGCTGTAAGGAGGGGGAGAGGATGGATGCCAACCTTCAGGCCAAGTACCGGGTTCTGACCGGCCGCCTCGGCGCGCTGGGCCGGATCCTGGTCGCCTTCTCGGGGGGCGTGGATAGCAGCCTTGTCCTCAAGGCGGCGGTGGAAGCCTGCGGGGCGGGGGCGCTGGCGGTCACCGCGGTCTCACCGGCGGTCCCGGCTCGCGAGCAGGAGGAGGCGGTGGCCCTGGCAGCCTTCCTTCAGGCGCGGCACCGGTTCCTTTCGACGGCGGAGATGGACGACCCGAACTATGTCGCCAACCCGACGAACCGCTGCTACTTCTGCAAGCGGGAACTCTACGCGCACCTCGCGCGGTTGGCGGCAGCGGAGGGGTACGCGGCGGTGGTGGACGGGGTGAACCGGGACGATCTTCACGACTGGCGGCCGGGGCGACAGGCGGCGGCGGAGCGGGGGGTGGTGAGCCCGCTCGTGGAGGCGGACTTCACCAAGGCCGAGATCCGGGCCGCCTCGCAGGCGCTCGGCCTCCCCACCTGGGACAAGCCGGCCATGCCCTGCCTGGCCTCCCGCTTCCCCTACGGGACGCCCATTACCGTGGAGGGGCTGCGGCGGGTGGAGCGAGCCGAGGCGATTCTCCGGGAGCACGGGTTCCGGGAGCTCAGGGTCCGGCACTTCGGCGAGGCGGCCCGGATCGAGGTGGCGCCGGCCGAACTCCCGCGGTTGCTCGAGCCCGCCCGGGGAGCGGCCGTCGCGGCGGCGCTCCGGGCGGTGGGCTATCGGACGGTGGCGGTGGATCCGGAGGGGTTCCGGTCGGGGAAACTCAACGCGCACCTGGTGGCGGTCATGGGGGGGGCGGCGGCGCGGGCCGAGATGGGCGCGGCCGAGCCGAGGGCATAGCGGATGGAAACGATCCTGGTCATTGACGACGAACTGTTCATGCGCCGGCTCTGCGACGACATGCTGGCCCTGCGGGGCTTCAAGGTCCTCACCGCGGAGAACGCCAAGGAGGGGCTGGCCAGGTTAGAGAAGGGGGGCATTGATGTCGTCCTCCTGGACATCATGATGCCGGACCTCACCGGCATCGAGTTTCTCCCGGTGATCAAGAAGATCGACCCGAGCCTCTCCGTCATCATCATCACTGCCTATGCCTCCCTGGAGACGGCCATCGAGGCCCTGAAGAAGGGGGCCTACGATT
>CAZRDA010000009.1:0-15675 GCA_964598715.1 uncultured bacterium
GGCGGCTCGGGGGGGCGGCCCCTGCCCCGCCGGCGGGGCGCGCCAGTCCGGGGGTGCTCCTCCTGCCGGCCGCGGACCGGCCGGCCGACGGGGTCGGGGGGGATCTGCTGCTCGTGACGGACTCCGCCGGGGTGCTGTTCGACCTGGGGGCGGCCGGCGTGGCCGTGGCCCAGGGGGGGGCCGGGAACGACACTCTCTTCACCACGGGCGCGGGGGCCATCATCGCCAACGGGGGCGGGGGCGACGACCGGCTGATCGGGGCCTCGGCAACGACCTCCTCGTGGGGGGGGCCGGGGCCGACCTGCTCTTCGACGCCGGCGGGAATGACGTGCTGGTGGTGGACGGCCTGGACACGATCTGGGCGGGGGGCGGGACCGACACGCTGATCGTGGACGACCCGACGGGGGTGACGCTCGACCTGGCTGCCTCGCAGGCCGAGATCGTGTACGGGGGCCCGGGCCATGACGTGCTGCGGACGACGGGGCGGGCGCCGGTCCAGCTCCACGGCGGGGGGGGGACCGACACGCTGACGGGCGGGGTGGGGGCAGACCTGCTGGCGGGGGGTGCCGGCGACGACGTGCTCGCCGGGGGCGGGGGCACCGACCGCTACCGCTTCGGGCGCGGCGACGGCCACGATCGGATCGTCGCCGCGGGGCCGGAGGCGGGGGGGGATCGCGTGGAGTTCGGCGCGGACATCGCGCCCGAGCAGTTGTGGTTCGAACAGGCGGGTGACGACCTTCGCGTGAGCATCATCGGCACCCGGGACGCGGTGACGGTGGCGGACTGGTATGGGGATGCCGGGAGCCAAGTTGGTGAGTTCCAGACGGCGGACGGGGCGGTGCTGGTCGCGAATCAGGTGGACCAGTTGCGGCAGGCGATGGCCGGGTTCGCGCCGCCGCCCCCGGGGCAGCTCGAGCTCCCGGGGCCCGAGCGGGACGCGCTGCAGCCGGTCCTCGCCGCCTGGCAGCCCCGGCAGTCTTGACCGGGCCGGGGGGCGCGGGCGCGAAGCGCTGATCCGAGGGGTGACGCCAGGAGGTGTCTGTGGCTTCGGCGATTCTTGACCATCCCGACGTCCATGCTGCGCTCGACGTCTTTTCGGCATGGGTGGAATACCGGATGGCGTATTGGGCCATCCCGAGTATCGCCGTGGCGATCGTGCATGACCAGGAGATGGTATGGGCACACGCCTTTGGTCACGCCGACATCGAGGCCAAGGTTCCCGCGACGGTCGAGACGCTGTATCGGATCGGCTCGATCACGAAACTCTTCACGGCGACAGCCCTCGTGCAGTTGTGCGACTGGGGCGTCCTGCGGCTCGATGACCCGATTGCCGCGCACCTGCCATGGTTCAAGGTCAGGCGGGACCCTGAGCACGAGACTGGTGAGCTGACGATTCGACACTTGCTCACCCACACCTCCGGCCTGCCGCGCGAATCACCATTCCCATATTGGGCCGACTTCGACTTTCCCTCGATCGCTGAGGTGCGCGCGGCGCTCCATCGGCAGGGGACGGTCCTCCCCCCCGACACCCAGTGGAAGTACTCCAACCTCGCCTTCGTCCTGGCCGGCGAGATCGTGGCCGCTGCCTCGGGCATCCCCTATGCGGAGTACGTCGAGAAACACATCCTCGAGCCGCTCGGCATGCGGGACACCTTCGTTCAATCGCCGCCGCCCGACCATCCGCAGCTCGCCCGAGGCTACGGCCGCCGCTTCCCGCATCACGCCAGGGCGCTCAGGTCTTTCACCGATCTCCGAGCACTCACACCGGCCGGCAACATGACCACGACCGTCCTGGACTTGGCGAAGTTCGCCATGCTCCAGTTCTGCACCGGGCGCGCAGGGAGCGCGCACGTCCTGGCGGGAGCCACGTTGCGGGAGATGCATCGGATCCACTGGCTGGAGCCGGGCTGGCAAGCCGGTTGGGGCCTTGGCTTTCGGATCGTGCGCGAGGACGGCCGGACGTGCGTCGGCCACGGGGGATTGGTCGCCGGGTACGCGGCCGAGTTCCGACTCATCCCCAGCGAGAAGATCGCGATCATCGTTCTGACCAACGCGGAAGACGCGAATCCTCTCCTGGTCGCCCAGCGCGCGACGAAATTGGTGGTGCCGGCCGTTGGGGCCGCGACGAAGGGGCGAGAGCCGGCCAGGAGCGCCGACGCAACGTGGGCTCGATATACGGGGCGCTATCGCAATCCCTGGGGCGACTGCCAGGTGATGCTCGGCAACGGTGGGCTGCGGATCGTCTCCCCGGTTGCGCTTGACCCGAGCCTGGCGACCATCACGCTCACGCCGGTGGCGGAGCATACGTTTCGGGTTGCGGACCCTAGCGGCTACGGATCCCACGGCGAGTTGGTGAGGTTTGAAGTGGGTCTGGATGGCGAGGTCACGTGTATGCGGATTGGAGAGCATCCGACATATCCCCTCGCTGAGTGGTAGGGTCGGGATCCTCCTCTCGCCACCCGGAGGCCTGGACTTCAGTACAGTGGACCAAAGTCCAATTGACACGGATGCGTGAATAACCGTTGAATGGGCTATCCCCAGGATCCTGGGAACGAGACTCAGGGCACGCTCCCGCTCAGAAAAGGAGGGACCATGATCACCATCCAGGCGTTCGCAATTGCTCTCTCCGCCGTGCTCCTCGTGACCGTCCGCGCCCGGCGCGCCCCGGAGCCGATGCAGGGGAGCCCGGGGCGGTACCGGGTCAGGTAGCGGGGCGCATGCCTGTCTTCAGGACGTGGACGGCCTTTCGCGACCCCAGAAACGGTCACGCGCCCGTCCCGGCCCCGCGCTCCCACCACACCGTGCTCCCCCACCATCCGGGATCAGAGAGCGCGCGGGCCGCGGCCAGCCGGGGCACCAGGCGGTTGCGGACGCTGTGGGATGATGTGGCCGCCTGCATCCTGCTCGACATTCCCGGACCCCTCCGGCTGGCCGTCTTCATTGTGTGCCTGCTGATGGCCTATGCGACCGGCACCCTGTGGGCCATGAGCGCCGGCTACCAGACTGACATCGCGCGGACCCAGGCCCAGGCAGAGTTGATGGAGGTCCGGATGCACGTGCGCCAGTTGTGGGCCGCCTACGAGGCGCTGCGCACCCGGCAGGACCGTCAGGAATTGCAGTCGCCCCGGGATGGAAATGGCCCCATACCGGCGGAGAAGAGCGAGGGAGACTCCGGGGCCCAGGTGGAGGCGGAGCCAGAGTGGCCCACGCTCCCCGCCCCATCCCTCTCACGCGGGCCCTCCCGCACCCCTCATCGGTAGGGCTGCCTCCGGCCCTAGCAAGACGACTCCACCCCACATCAAACCGGCCCCACGTCTCGGCACGATCCTCGCAAGGGACCACCTGGCATCTCGATGGAGGCCGTCAGAGGACTTGTGGGCCCTGTCCGGATACTTGTAGGGGTTGATGTAGGCCCTTGGCTTTTCCTCCTAAATCGTGTAAAAGTATGTTCCCCACCGGCGCCGGGGGAGTGGAAGGGGTCCCCATGCCACAGTTTGTGTGCAGGCTAGCGACGCCGACCGGCGCCGTCCTCGACCGGGAGTGCGAGGCCGAGGACGCGGTTGCACTGCGACAGCAACTGGAGCGGGACGGCTACTACGTGTTCGGCGTCCGCCCGAAGGCGGCCGCCCTCTGGCTCCCGACCGCCCTGCCCTGGCGCCGGCGGGTCTCGTGGAAGAACCTCCTCGCCTTCACCCAGGAGCTCCTGGCCCTGCTCAGGGCCGGCCTCCCCATCATGGCCATCCTGGACCTCCTGATCGGGCGCGCAGCCCACCCGATCCTCCAGGAGACCCTTCAGGCCGTCCGGGAGGACGTCCGCGGGGGAGCCGCCCTCTCGGCTGCAGCCGCCCGCCACCCCCGCGTCTTCCCACCGCTCTTCGTGACCTCGGTGAAGGCGGGGGAGCAGAGCGGAGCGCTGGTCGCCACCCTCGGCCGGTACCTGACCACGCTCAGGCACTTCCTCGCGCTCCAGCGCAAGGTACGCAACGCCCTCATGTACCCGAGTTTCCTGGTGGTCACCACAGGGGGCGTGATCCTGTTCCTCCTCACCTTCATGGTTCCCGCATTCACCCGCATCTACGCCGACTTCGGGGCGAACCTCCCCCTCCCAACCCAGCTCTTGGTGGCAACGATGGAATGGGTCCGGGTCACCTGGCCGCTCCTGCTTGGGCTGCTCCTCGCGGGCGGGGCGGCCTTCACCTGGTGGCGCCGGACCCCGCACGGCCGGGCCACCCTGGACCGCCTGATTCTGCGCCTCCCCTGGGCCGGGCCGGTCCTGCACCGCTATGCCCTCGCCACCTTCTCCCGGAGCCTCGCCGCCGTGGCGGGCGGGGGAACCCCGGTGGTCCCGGCCCTGGAGGTGGCGGTGGCCGCGGTGAGCAATACCCACGTCGCCTCCCGGCTCCGGACGGCCATCCCCCTCGTGGTCGGGGGGAGTAGCCTGGCGCGGGCGTTGGAGCAGACGGGAGTCGCCACCCCCATCCTGGTGGAGATGGTGGGCGTGGGCGAGCATACCGGCGCCCTCGAGGAGATGCTGGGACACGCCGCGGACGCGGCGGACGACGAGATTGATCTCAGGCTCTCCTCGATGGCCGCGCTGCTCGAGCCGGTCATCATGGCGGTCATGGGACTCGTGGTGGCGATGATCTTGATCGCGGTCTACCTGCCCATCTTCCACCTGGTCTCCATCGTTCCGTAGGAGTTTCGGATGCGAGAGGGGGCGACCGCGCGTTTGCACGAATTGCTCGTGACGGAAGGGCTCGTCCCCGAGGCGGCCGCCGCCACGCTGGCCCGGGAGAGCAGCGGGGACCTGCAGACCTTCCTGAGCCTGCTGGCGTCCCGCCATCAAATCCCCCTCTCCCCCCTGGCTCACCTGCTCAGCCGCCTCTACGGCCTGCCGGCCTGGGACGGGGGGGCGCCGCCGGTCGCGGTGGACCTGCTGGCCCGCTTTCCGGTGGAGACCTGCCGGCGGCGGGGGTTCGCCCCCCTCCGCCTGCCTGACGGAGGGGTGGGGGTGGCGCTGGTGGATCCCGGAAACCTGCCCCTCATGGACGCGCTCCAGCGGGCGATGCCCGGGCCGCTGCCCTGCTACGTCACCCCCCGGGCCACGCTCGAGGCCGCCCTCACCGCGGCGGCAGCCGGGCCGGCCGCCCTGGCCGTTGCGGAGGAGGACCTGCCGGCCACCCTGACTGCCGAGGGACCGGCCGAGTCCTCCTATGCCCTGGGGGCCAGCCCCTCATCCGATGCCCCCCCCATCATCCGGCTCGTGGATGGCCTCCTGCGCAACGCCCTCTGCGCCCGGGCCTCCGACATCCACCTGGAGGGCGGGGAGCAGGGGGTCGCCGTCAAGTATCGGATTGACGGGATGCTCTACCCTGCCGGCCCCCCTCTGCCTCGGGCCTACCAGGAGCCGGTCATCTCCCGGCTCAAGGTGATGGCGGAACTGGACATCGCCGAGCACCGCCTCCCCCAGGATGGGCGCTTCAAGCTCCGCCGGGAGGGCGGGCCCCAGATTGACTGCCGCCTGAGTATCCTCCCGAGCGCCTTCGGGGAGGGAGCCGTCATCCGGATTTTGGACAAGGCCCAGTTGACCGCGGAGCTCCAGGAGCTGAAGCTGGAACGGCTGGGCTTCCCCGCTCTCGACCTCGCCCGATTCCGCCGGCACACGGCCAAGCCCTACGGGCTCATCCTGGTGACCGGCCCCACCGGGAGCGGCAAGACAACGACGCTCTACGCTGCCCTGACGGAGATCCACACCGGGCAGGACAAGGTCGTCACCATCGAGGACCCGATCGAGTACCAATTGAGGGGCGTTCTCCAGGTTCCGGTGAACGAGAAGAAGGGGCTGACCTTCGCCCGGGGGCTGCGCTCGATCCTCCGTCACGACCCGGACAAGATCATGGTCGGGGAGATCCGGGACCCCGAAACCGCACAGATCGCGGTCCAGGCCGCCCTCACCGGACACCTGGTGTTCACCACGGTCCACGCGAACAACGCCGTGGATGTGGTGGGGCGTCTCCTGCACATGGGACTCGATCCCTACAACTTCGTCGGCGCGCTCTCCTGCGTTCTGACCCAGCGCCTGGTTCGCCTGATCTGCCCGGGGTGCCGCGCGCCCCTCTCCCTCTCCCCGGATGCGCTCGCCGCGGCGGGCCTCCCGCCGGCGGTCTGGCAGGGGGTCCCTCTCGTCGCCGGGCGAGGATGCCCCGCCTGCCACGGGACCGGCTACATGGGCCGGACCGGGGTCTTCGAGTTGGTCGAGGTCACCGACCAGTTCCGGGAGGCGATCCTGGCCCGGCGCCCCGGGGGAGAGTTGCGGGCGGCGGCCGCGGCGGCCGGGACCACGTTCCTCCGGGAGGCGGCGCTGGAACAGGTCCGCGCCGGCCTCACCACGGTCGCCGAGGCCAACCGGGTGACGGTCGCGGAATGACGATGCGGTGGGCCTTCCCCCTTGGCCTGAGCCTGAGCCCTGACGCCATCCGCGCCGTCCGGATCGCCCGCCGGGGACGGCGCCTCCGGGTCGCCGCCCGGCGCTCCGTCCCCCTCGCAAAGGGGGCCCTCACCGTCGCTCCATCGGGGCTTGCCATCGCCGACGAGGAGGCCTTCCTCGGAGCGTTGAAGGAGGCCCTCGCCCCCGGCCGCGATGAGGTTGCCCTGGCCATCCCGGACGTCTGCTGCGTGGCACACGTGCAGCGGTTTTCCGATTTGAAGGCCCGCGGGCAGGAGCTGCGAGCCCTTCTCCGGTGGCAGGCGGCCGATCTGCTCCCCTTTCCCCAGAAGGAGGCCCGCCTCGCCTGCCAGGTCCTCCACCGGGAAGGGACGGCAGGGCAGGTCGCGGTCCTCCTCACCCACCAGGCGCTCCTCGCCCAACTCGAGACCCTCCTCCTCCGGGTCGGGAGAGCCCTCCTGTTCGCCGGCAGCGCGCTGATCTGCCTCCACAACGCCTGGGACAGCGCCACGGGGGGGCGGGGCTCGGAGGGGCTCCTGCACCTGGGGGGCGGAGCCCTCGGCCTCCTCCTCCGGCAGGACGGCAGACCCGCTTTCGCCAGGTCGGTGCCCCTCGCGGGCGGGAATGGGCAGCCCGCGGGCATCGTACGGGAGGTTGAGGCGTCCCTGGAGTACGCAACGACGCGCGAGGGCCTGTCCCTTCCCCCCGGTCTGCTTCTGGCCGGCGAGGGGGACCTTCCGTCCGTCGCGGCAGCCCTGGAGCGAGGCGTCCGCATCCCGGTCGAGGTCCTCGGGGATGGGGTGGCCGCCTGGGGAGCCTTCTGGGAGGGTCTCCCACCGACAGCCGCCGAGGCAGCGGCAGCCGGGGCGGCGCTGAGCCCGGGAGGGGACTCCTGATGCGTCTCGCCTTGAACCTGGCCTCCGCCGCCGGCCGCCGCCGGCGGCTCTTCCGGCGGGCCCTTGCGCCAGCCGTCGTCCTGCTCCTGCTGGTGACCGTCCTTCACGGCCTGCTCCTCTCCCGGTGGCGCAGCCGCCTGGCCGGCCTCGAGGAAAGCTGGGCCGCGCGGGCGGCGGAAATGGAGCGAGTCCGCCCGGGCACCGCCGGGGCGCCCGGGTCGCCAAATGGAACCCCTACCCTGGCAGAGCGCATCCGGTTCTACAACGGCTTGCTCGAAGCCTCCGCCTTCTCCTGGACCGGCCTGCTGAACGAACTGGAGGCAGCCCTGCCGGAGGGAGTTGGACTCGCGGAGGTCCGTCCCGACCAGACGCTCACGGGGGTGCATCTCAGGGGGGAGGCCAGGACGCTGGAGGCCCTGACCGGCTTCATCCGGCGCCTGGAGGAGCGTCCCCTGTTCACGCGGGTCTTCCTCCTTCGGCACGGAGGAGGGAAGGATGCCCGGAGCGGGAAAGAGACTTTCGATTTCGACATCCGGCTGGACCTGAAACGCGAGAGGGCGTAGGTGAAGGAATTCTGGCACCTCCTCAGAACCGACCGACTCTCCGCCGCCCTCGCCGGGACGGCCGCCCTCCTGCTCCTGCTAAACGCCGCCGCGATCCCGGCACTGGACCTTCCGCTCCGCGGGCGGGCGGCGGCTCGCGAGGAGGCCCTCTACACCTTGCAGGGGGAACTCCGGTCGCTGCGGCAGGCCGCAGGAGGGGCCGAAGCGGCCAGGCGCCTGGAGGGCGAGATCACCCGCCTGCGCGGATCATTTCCGCCCCGCCGGGAGGTGGTCGCCCTGGTGCGGGACCTGAGCGCCCGCGCCGCTTCAATGCGCCTGAAGACGGGGGGGATTGACTACCGGCCGACCGATATGCTGGAGGAGGGACTCCTCAAGCTGAGCATCGCCATGGGGGTGGAGGGACGGTATGCCGACGTGCGCCGCTTCCTGAACGGCCTGGAGGGGATGGGCGGCCGGCTGGCCATCACCCACCTGGCTGCGACGGGGCGCCCCGGGGAGGGGCAGGTGACCGTCCGCCTGAACCTGACGGCCTACTTCCGGGCCGAGCGGCCGGCTTCTGAATCGCCGCGGCCGGCCACCGGGGGCGAGGAGACTTCGTGAAGGCGACCCCGCGCCGGTGGGCCATCCTGGGCTTCTTGCTGCTCCTCTGGGGTGGCCTCCTCGTCGCCCGCTGGGGCCGCTCTGCCCCTCCCGCTCCCCGAGCGGAAGGGCCCCGGGTGACTCGCGCCGAGGCCCGAGCCGCGAAGACCCCGGCGACCATCCCCGGTCTCCGGACCGACCTGCTCCGGGCGGTGCGCGCGCCCCTGCCGGCGACGCCGAAGAATCTCTTCGCCGCCGTGGCGGAGCCCCCGCCTCCTCCGCTCGCGGCCAGGCCGGTTGCCCCTGCGCCCCCTCCCCCGGACCCCTTTCTCGAGGGGCTCAAGGGCCTGAAGTTTTTGGGGTTTGCCCACGAGGGGGGGCGGATGCTGGCGTTTCTCAGCCGGGGCGGGGAGTTTCTCATGGCTCGGGAAAAAGAACTCCTCCTGAACCAGTACGTTGTGGCTCGGATCACCGAGGACAGCATTCTCCTGACTGCACCGGATGGAAGCCGGGAGACCCGGCTCAGTCTTTCGCCTGAGGCGCGCTGAGGCCGCCGAAAGGGAGTGGAACATGAGAAGCGCTTGGCGACCCCTCGCAGCATGGACAGCCGCCGCGGCCCTCGCCTTCGGCCTGGCCTCCTGCGCAAAGACCGTGAAGCTTCCGACGGACGACCCGCTGACAGCGGGCGGTTTCGACGCCACGATTGCTCGCCACACGAAGGTTCTGATCAAGGAGCCCCAGTCGGTCGAGGCCCGCGTCGGCCTTGTCCGCACTCTCCGGGCCGCCGGGGATTTCTACTTCCAGGAGGGGGCGCGCCTGGAGCGCGAGGGAGGACTGGACGACGCCTTGGCCGCCTACACCCGGGCGCTTCAGTACAACCCGGAGCACGTGGCCGCCCGGACGGCCGCAGCCCGCGTGACCGACCGCCGGCGGGCCGTCATGCTCATTACCCGGGCGAAAGAGGCGGGCCAGCGAGGCGCCTTCCGTGAAGCCGCCCGACTGCTGGCCGAGGCCCGCCAACTGGCCCCCGGCCAGCCCCAGGTGGAAGCCCTCTTCGTGGAGGTGACCGCGCGGGCTGAGGTGGCCGAGGCACTGGAGGCTCAGCAACGCGCGGCAGAGACCCGAGGGCTCGTCGCCCTGCCCATGAAGCCGGTCTCCCTCCGGTTCAAGGACACCGACATCAAGGACGTCCTGGAGGTCATCGCCCGGATGGGGGAGGTGAATATCTTCCTGGACGAGGGGCTGACCGCCAAGCGGATCACCACCTACATCAAGGATCTGCCCCTGCGGGAGGCCTTCGAGCTGCTCCTGTCCACGAACCGCCTCTTCGCCAAGCAGGCGGGGGCCCGGACCATCGTGGTCATCCCGGACACCCCGGCCAAGCACCAGCAGTACGATGACCTGGTCGTGCATACCTTCTACCTCTCCGACACCGACGCCAAAACCCAAGTGAATCTCCTCCGGACGATCCTGAACACCCGGCAGATCTTCGTGAACGAGAAACTCAACGCCCTGGTGGTCCGGGACAGCCCCGAGAAAGTCGCCCTCGCCAAGAAGCTCCTGTACGCCAATGACCGGGGGATCGGGGAGGTGGAGATCGAGCTGGAGGTCATCGAGGTCAAGGCCGATGCCCGGGACAACCTCGGGTTGCTCTTCGACAAGGCCTACCAGGTGAAACTCAACGTCCCCACCGTCCTGCTGAGCAGCAGCGTCCCGAACCAGCTGGCGGCCTCGACCCTGGCCCTTCCCAGCCCCGCGGTGGTCCTCAATATCTTGAAGAACCTAGCCGACACGAAGAACCTGGCCAACCCCACGCTCCGCGTGCTCGACCGGCAGAAGGCCCGGATCCTGATCGGGGAACGGCGGCCGTTCCAGATCTCCACCCTCACCTCCTCCTCCACCACCATCGCCACCCCCCAGCAGGCCGGCACCCCGGCCGGCACGATCCAGGAGACCCGGGTCGAGTTCCGGGACGTCGGCCTGAAGCTCACCCTGACCCCCACGATTCACTTGAATGGGGAGGTGACGATCGAGCTCAACTTCGAGATCTCCTCCGTGGGGGCGCCCATCGGGGGGGACCTGCTCCCCAGCGTGAACACGCGGAACCTGGACACCTTCATCAAGGTCCGGGACGGGGAGCCGCGCCTGCTCGGCGGCCTGATCCAGAACGACACCACCGTGACGACCGACAAGCTCCCCTTCTTCGGTGACCTTCCCCTGTTCGGCCGCCTCTTCTCCAACGTGGCCACCACGAGGACCCGGACCGACGTCATCATCTCGGTGACGCCCCGGCTCGTGAAGGTGGTCGAGCCGCCGGCCGACGACGTCCTCACCTTCTGGTCGGGCACCGCCCAGTCGTTCGAGGCCGGCCCGGTCGCCGCCCCCGCGGCCCTGATCTCGCCGGAGGCACCGCGGCCCGTCGTTTCACCGCGCGTTATCCCACCCACGCCCACTGCCCCCGGCGTTCCGGGAGTGCCCGGCGTCCCGACGCCCCCGGGCCAACCCGAGGAATGACGATGCAGCACCTCTCCCGGCGTGGACGCATCTCGGGGTTGGCGGGCCTCACCTTCATCGAGCTGATGGTGGTTCTCGCGGTCCTGGGTGTCCTGGCGGCGGTGGCCATGCCGCTGGCGGAGACAACGGTCAGGCGCTCGAAGGAACTGGAGCTGCGGCGCACCCTCCGCGAACTCCGGGAGGGGATTGACCGCTTCAGGGTCGAGTACGACAAGGCGCGCAACAAGGCCAAGGATGCCCGGGAGGTCTTCGTCCAGCGGGTGAGCGTGGACCGGACAGGCTTCCCCCTCACCCTCCAGGAGATGACGGAGACCAAGATCCTGCGGGGGATCCCGCGCGACCCGGTGGCCCCCGAGGTCCCGTGGGTGACCCGCTCCTACTCGGACAGCCTCGACTCGAGCATGAGTGACGGCCGGGACGTGTGGGATGTCCGCTCCTCCAGTACGGGCAAGGCCCTGGACGGCACCCCCCACAACACCTGGTAGCGGGCGAGGCATGCGGGACCGGCGCGGCTTCACCTTCGTCGAGATGCTCATCGTGGTAAGCATCATCGGCATCCTGGCCACCATCGCCCTCCCCTCCTTCCAGACGGCGGTCATCAGGGCGAAGGAGGCCGCCCTGAAGGAGAACCTCTTCGTCCTCCGGGACGTGATTGACCAGTTCTACTCCGACCAGGAGAAATACCCGTCTACCCTGGCCGATCTGGTGGAGAAGCGTTACCTCAGGCGGGTGCCGGCGGACCCGATCACCGGCCAGAGTGACTCCTGGACTTTCGAGTACGCCACCGACGAGCAGGGCCAAGAGAACGGGATCGTGGATGTCCGGAGCGGCAGCGAGCACACGGGGCTCAACGGGGTCCCGTACCGGGAGTGGTGAGGCCGGGGTCCTGTACCTCGCCCTCCTCTTCAGCGTCGTCCTGATCGGGATCGCGACGGCGGCGGCCGCGCCCCTCTGGCGGACGGTCGTCCAGCGGGAGAAGGAGGCCGATCTCCTCTTCCGCCTGGGGGAATTCCGGCGGGGCATCGCCGCCTACCGGGCGTCCCACAACCGGCTCCCCCAGAAACTCGAGGACCTGCTGGAGGACAAAACGCAACTGGCCACCCGGCGCTACCTCCGCCGGATCTACCCGGACCCCATGACCGGGAAGGCGGACTGGGAGGTGGAGTACCTGGTGGACAAGACGGGGACGGTCTCCGGGATCAAGGACCTCCACAGCCGCAGCCCGGGGATCGGCCTGAAGCGGGTAAAGGGGAAGGGCGAACAGTACCGGGACTGGTAGCGAAAGGAGCCGGCATGCGGGAGCGCGAGCGGGAACTC
Source organism: uncultured bacterium (assembly GCA_964598715.1). GTDB lineage: Bacteria > Methylomirabilota > Methylomirabilia > Methylomirabilales > JACPAU01 > JACPAU01. The sequence goes on from CAZRDA010000009.1 coordinate 12,315, forward strand.
AGACGGCGACGGCACCGGAAGAAGGAGGCACGGAAGGGCAGGCGGAAGGCAGCGATGGCGGCGGCGAAGACCGCGGCGCGCCCCGCCGAGAAGGGCAAGAAGAAGCGCGCGGCTGAGGCTGCGCCAGCCCCACGGCGGGCTACCCCCGCAGCAGTCGCACCGGCGGCTGCAAGTGCAGAGCCCACGCCCGCCCCGCCCCCGGGCGAGACCACGCCCGCAGCGGCCACCCCAGCGGCGGCGGCCGCCCCTCCGGCCGCTCCCACGGCTGCGGCCCCCCCTGCTCCGCCAGGCCCCCTGACTGCTCCTCCGCCAGCAGAGGCCACCCCCTCCCCCCCAGTGGCTCCCGCCGCAGAGAGCGCGGCCGCCCCGCCGGCGCCGCCGGCGCCCGCCCCTGCTCCCCGCCGGCGACGCCAGGCCTCACCCGCTGGCCCCCCAGCAGCGGCGGCGTCGCCCGCTGCCCCACCGCCAGCGGCCCCGCCGCCGGCCCCCTCCCCGGGCGGTCCCCCGGCTCCTCCGAGCGAAAAGGACGCGGGCGGATAAGAAACGGCCGCGAGAGGGATGCGGGACTGGCATTCGCGCGGCGTGGTGCCGGAGGAGCTGTTGATTGGGAGGTTCCAACTTCAAGAGGCTGATCGCTGGCATCTTGATGGGCTTGCTCTTGCCTGGGTTGGCCTTGGGCCAGGCGTTCGAGGTGACCCCCACAGCCTCCTCATCCCAAGAGCAGCCGGCCCTCGCCGCCGTTCCCACTCTCAACCAGTTCCTGGTGGTCTGGCAGGATTTCCAGGGCGGGACACTCTTCGACATCTCCGGGCAAATCGTCAACGGAAACGGCACCCTCACCGGCGCGAAGAACACGATCTTTAGCGCCGCCAACGACCAGAGGGCACCCGCCGTCGCCTTGAACACCCAGGCCAACCAGTTCCTGGTGGTCTGGCAGGATTTCCAGGCCGGGACCCTCTTCGATATCTCGGGCCAACTGGTGAGCACCGACGGGTCCCTCGTTGGCGCAAAAATCACGATCTCGAACGCGGCCAACGACCAGACCGTGCCTGCCGTGGCCTACAATGCTACGACCAACCAGTTCCTGGTGGTGTGGCAGACTTTCCAGGCCACGACGCTCCTTGACATCGCCGGCCGTCTCGTCAACGCCAACGGCAGCCTCAGCGGCACAGAGATCGCGATCTCGACCGCGGCCGGCAACCAGATCGTGCCCGCCGTGGCCCACAATCCCCAGAGCAACCAGTTCCTGGTGGTGTGGCAGCACGACTCTCTGGCCGGGACGCTCCTCGACATCTCCGGCCGGCTCGTGAACGCCGACGGCTCCCCCAGCGGCACAGAGATCGCGATCTCGACCGCGGCCAACGACCAGAGCGCGCCTACCGTGGCCTTGAATCCCGTGACCAACCAGTTCCTGGTGGTGTGGCAGGACCTCAGGGGGGGTGGCTTCCCTGACATCTTTCGCCAACTTGTCAACGCGGCCGGGGGGCTGGTGGGGGGTAATCTTGCGATCCCGGACACTGCTCCCCCCAGCGACCGAACCGCCCCCGCTGTGGCGTTCAACGACACCAGCGCCCGATTCCTCGTAGTGTGGCAGGAAGGCGCGCTGACCAACATCCTCGGTCGGCGATTCACCACCGCCACCGATGGCACGGCGACGTTCGACGGGGTGGCCTTCGCCATTCCCGGGACAGCGCCGGCGAGTAATCGCACGGTGCCGGCCCTCTCGTTCAACGTGAATGCCAATCAATTCGTCGTGGTGTGGCAGGATGCCCAGGGGGGGCTGACGACGGACATCGTCGGCCAGGTGACCGCAGGAGGTGGCACGGTTACCCCACCCTTGGTGTCGGTGACCTCACCGGACGGCGCCCAGACCCTGACGGTCGGCGTAGCGTTCACCCTCACCTGGACCGCCTCCGACCCGGACGGGATCGCCGCCCAGGAGATCCGTCTGTCGAAGGACGGCGGCCTCACGTTTCCCACCGTCATCCAGACGAACCTGGCGGGTACCCTCCGGTCCTTCCCCTGGACCCCGACCTCTGCTGACACATCCAGCCAGGGGAGGATTCGGGTGACGGCCACAGACCTTTTGGCCGCCACCGGCCGGGATGCCAGTAACGCCAACTTCGCCATCGCCGCACCCGGGGCGGGCGGCGCAGGGACAGTGCAAGCCGAGTGCATGATCGCCACCGCAGCCTTCGGCTCGCCCCTGGCCGGCGAGGTGCAGACCCTGCGCGCCTTCCGCGACCGGTACCTGCTCCCCCACGCCGCGGGCCGCTGGGCCGTCGCCGGCTACTACCGCGCGAGCCCGCCGCTCGCCGGAACGATCCGCCAGCACGACGCGCTCCGGGCCGCCACCCGGGGCCTCCTCCGGCCGGTCGTCTGGTGGGCGCACGTGGCCCTGGCATCGCCCCTCGTCGCCCTCGCGCTCGGCGGGGGGACGCTCGGGGGTGGGCCGCTCCTCGCGGTTTGGCTGCTCCGCCGCCGGCGGCCCCGTGCCACCACCCAGGCCAGGAGGCCGTGGCAGTGAGATGTCCAACACTCCCATTGCGACCAGAATGCGGCTCCCGAGTCTGACGCCGGTTGCCTTCGCTGTCGTGGTTTCGGCGCTGCTCCCCCTGGCGCTTGCCCGGGGGTATTGCAGCCACCCATGCGATGCTGTCGCCGATACTCCGGAAGGAAGCCCGGCGGGAGAGGCGACTCCCGGGGAGACGAAGGATGGGCTTGACATCAAGCAGCTCACGGCGCGGCTCCGCGCGACCAAAGCGATCGGGTTTTTCACGAAGCTAGCACTGAAGAATGAGATAGACGATCTCTTGGACAAGTTCCGCGAATACCACGGGCGCACCCGGGAGGCATCGCTTGAGGCTCTGCGGGAACATTTCAATCTTCTGTTCATCAAGGTAATTTCGCTCCTGCAGGACGAAGATCTGGAGTTGTTTCGGACTCTGGCCGGGGCCCGCGAAACATTATGGAATAAACTCGCCGACCCCACAGCGTTCGCTCAGTTGTGACCGCGGAACCACAGGAGAGCCCTATGGGTATGACCGGGAAATCAGCCGTTTTGCTCCCCTTGCTCGTTTTTGCAGCGCTCCTCGTACCTGCCGCTGATGCCCAAGACACCGCCAAGGACCTCGCCGTCGTCATCACTCTTCAGAGCAAGCCGTGCGGGACGGTGGCGAGCTATGAAAAACTCGGCGAGAACGACTACCTCGCCCGCTGCTCCTCTGGCGACGTGTACCGTGTCTACGTTAACGAGCAAGGTCGCGTCATCGTTGTGAAGCGATAGGGGTTGAGGATGCGTTTGGGATGTGTAGTGAGAGTTGCGTGGCTGTGTTCTCTCTAAAAACTGCACAGGAGGCCT
>CAZRDA010000010.1:0-15496 GCA_964598715.1 uncultured bacterium
AGCAGGGTGATCGCCACCACGACCACGCCGACCCAGGCGGTGTTCCAGAGCCATCGGCCGTACAGCGTGTCGAAGAACAGCACTCTCAGGTGCTCCAGGGTCGGCGGCTCGTTGAAAAGGAAAGGGTTATTCTCCCGAGTCATGAGGTCGTTGGTCCGCTTGAAGGTGGTGATGAGCATCCAGTAGAAGGGGAAGGCGGCGAACAGGGTGAATGCCGCGACGATGCAGAAATGGGCTCCTCCAGCCCCCCACCGCTTCGCCTTGTGCAGCAGAGCCATCTCAGGTCACCTCGGTCCGCCGGGCGATGCGGAGGAACACGATGGCGGCCGCGAGGAGCAGGGGGAAGAGGAAGAGCGAGATCGCCGCGCCCTCGGCGAGGTCTCCCCCGTCGATGCCCGTGAAGAAGGCGAGGGTGGGCAGGACTTGGGTGGTGTCGTACGGCCCGCCGCGCGTGAGCATGTAGATCACGATCATGTCGGTGAACGTGAAGACGATCCCGAAGAGGACGGCCACGGTCATGATGGGGAGGAGCAGCGGCACGGTGATCTGGAAGAGGTGCCGCCAGAAGCCGGCCCCGTCCACGGCGGCCGCATCATGGATGTCCTGGGGGATCGAGGTGAGGCCGGCGAGGAGGATCACCGTCGCCAGCGGGAGGAGCCGCCAGACGTGAACCGCGATGACGGAGCCCATGGCTAGGTCCGGCTTCCCCAACCATATGGGCCACGTCTGGGGACCGAAGATGCCCAGGGCCTGGAACGTCCAATTGATCACGCTGTAGAGCGAGTCCAGGATCCAGAGCCAGCCGATGGCCCCCAGGGAGATGGGCGCGACCCAGGGGAGCAAGATGAAGAACCGGACGACCCACTTCCCCCGGAAGTCCTTCTGGAGGGCAAGGGCGAGCACCTTTGCGAGCACAAGCACCAGCGCCTGGGAGACGAAGGCGAAGATGAAGGTGTTCTTCAGGGCGGTCTGGAACTTCGGGGTCCCGATCACGCTGTGGAAGTTCCTGAGGCCCACGAACTCCAGGCTCCGACTCCCCACGGTGATGTTGCTGAGGCTATAGTAGAGGGCCAGGAAGAAGGGGAAGCCCACCAGCAAGACGATGTACAGGATGGCCGGGGCGAGCAGGAGCCGACCGAGCCACTCCTCGCTGTCCAGGAGAAAGCTCAGGGGGCCCGCTTGGGCCCCCATCGCCCCGGGGGCTGCTCTTTCCATTCCTGCCATTGTCGCTTCTGGTATCTCTTAGAGGGGGCTCGGCCCGGTCCTGAGGCCCGTTTCCCTGTCGAAGAACCTCAGACCCTTCTCGTGAACAGCGAAGGTGTAGGTCCCCCCCGCCTCGATCGGTGCCGTCACCGTCGAGGGGAGCCTTGCCACTGCCTTCTCGTCCGCGAACTTCCCGCCCAGGACTCCGTACAGGAGGCGATCCGCCCCGAGGTATTCCACCCGCGTCACGCGGAATTGGAAATCCATCAGATTGTCCCGGGATCCGTGGACCTCCCTGGGGAGAAAATCCTCGGGGCGGAAGCCCACGAGGGCGTTGCCCTTGTGCAGGAGGATCATGGGTGGCGACCCCAGGAAGGTCGCAACAAAGGTATCGGCAGGCTCATGGTACACCTCCTGGGGTGTCCCGATCTGCCTCACTTTTCCCAGATTCATCACGGCAATGCGGTCGCCCAGGCCCATGGCTTCCACCTGGTCGTGGGTCACATAGATGGTGGTGATCCCGATCCTTCGCTGGAACTGTTGCAGCTCGTCCCGGGCTGAGGCCCGCAGCTTGGCATCCAGGTTGGAGAGGGGCTCGTCGAGAAGAAACACTGCTGGCTCCCGAACCAGGGCCCTGGCAAGCGCCACCCGCTGCCGCTCCCCACCTGACAGCTCCCGTGGCTTCCGGTGGAGAAGGCCTTCGATCCCGAAGAGGGTGGCGGCCCACTCGACCTTCTGGGGAATGGCTTCCTTCCCAACTCCCTGGGCCTTCAAAGGGAAGGCGATATTCTTGAAGACCGTCATGTGGGGGTAGAGGGCGTAGCTCTGGAAGACCATGGCGATCTTCCTGGCGCGCGGCGGCAATTCGTTGACTACCTGCCCCCCGATGAGCACGTCCCCTGCGGTCTGCTTCTCCAGTCCTGCGATCATCCGGAGAAGCGTCGTCTTCCCGCAACCGGATGGTCCGAGGAGGACGAGGAATTCTCTCTCCTTGGTGGAGAGGTCCACGCCGTCCACCGCTCTGACTCCACCGAAATATTTTTTGATGTCTCGGGTCTCTACTGTGGCCATTCCTGATCCGCTCTCCGGAGACGAGCCCCAGGTGCTCCACTGCTACGGCATAACAAGGAGGGAGGCTCCGGAAACCGGAGCCTCCCTCCGGCGAGCGCGGCGCGACCGCGGCAACAGCCGACTGCGAACTCTATCCGTAGCCTAGACGAGCCCCTTCTCTTTCCACTTGCCGAAGATGCGCTTGCAGGCCGCATCCGCCTCCTTGATGGCCTCCTCAGGGGTGGCCTTGCCGGCGGCCGCCTTGGCGAACATCACGTTGAGCACCCAGGTGTTGAAAATCTCGTCAATGGCCGCGTTGGAGTAGCCGGGATAGCCCACGTTCGTCGCCCACTCGAGGACGTCCTCCAGGACCTTGTACTTGTCGGGCGGGTGGGCCTTGGGGTCGTTGGCGATCAGGGCCTTCAAATCGGGAACCGTCCGGGGGAAAGAGGGGAAGTCATAGAACTCACCCGCCACGAACCCCTGGCGGAAATTCGTGACATAGTCCACGAGGAACTTCTTGGCCCCCTCGATGTTCTCGGCGAACTTCCAGATGACGTAGACATCCATGACGTGCTCGAGGCCGATGGCCCGCACCGGGCCCCTCAGTGCCTTCGTCAACTGGATCTTTTTGGAGATCTCCGGGTTGTCTTTCTCGGCCGTGCGGGTGATCGAGATGGCGTTGAGCGCCACTGAGATCTTCCCGGCGATCATGGCCCGGTTATTGGACGAGGCGTCCCAACTGAAGACCTCGTCGGTCATCGTCTCCTCGAACAATGCCTTGACGAACTTCACGGCTTCCAGCGTCTGCTTGGAGTTGAGGGCCAGGTTGCCGTTCGCGTCCTGCTCGTGGGACCCGAAGGAGTACATGATGGTCCGCATGGCCATACCGGTGTCAATCTCATTGGCCAGGCCGATGCCCACCGGGTTGCCAAGCTCCTTCTTGATCTTCGCTCCGGCGCCCCGGACTTCGTCCCACGTCCGCGGCCCATTGGGCAGTCCGACGCTCGAGAACAGGTCCTGCCGGTAGTTCACAGGGTCGGGAGTGAAGGAAGGGGAGAATCCGAAGTACTTCTTGGTCTTGGGGTTATAGGTGCTCTTGACGGCCAGGTCAATGGGCTTGCCGAACTTCCGCTCGCACTCCTGGTAGACGTCTTTCATGTCTACCGTCTGCTCCTCGAACGTCGGGGGTGGCCAGTTGAACAAGAACAGGTCATGCCCCTTCTGGGCAGAGACCTCGGCGGCCGCGCGCGCATTGACCCCCGCAATGCCGATGTTATCTACGGTCACCTCGGTGTCGTTCTTCTCACCCCATTCCTTGGTGTACTTCTTGTTGAACCACTCGTCGTAGGGCGGAACGAAGTGGACCCAGTTCAGGATCTTCAGCGTCTTCTTGGCCGCGCGGGCTCGCCCGGGGATGATGATCGCCGGGCCCAGCCCCGCCGCCAGCGCTCCTACGCCGGCGGCCTTGACGAAATCACGCCGCGAGATGCGTCCCCGCTTCTTCTCTGCCATGGCGCCCTCCTCTCTCTATGGTTGGAACCCAGGCCGTGAGCGAACACCCACCGCTCCGCGCCCCTCTGGACAACGCCCTGTCAAGAGATCGCCTCGGAAAACCACCGGGGAGGGGGAAGTGGCCCATATTACACCGGCCGGCGGCCGGAGTGTCAAGGATAGCGCATGCTCACCGCGGAAGACACCTCCCCCCGGGACCCCTTACAGGGCGCGGAGCTTCGGGTCCAGGGCATCCCGCAGGGAGTCCCCGAAGAGGTTGAAGGCGAAGACGGCGGCGCTGATGGCGAGACCCGGGAAGAGGGCCATCCACGGGGCCCGCTCGGCGAACTCCGCCGCCGCTCCCCGGAGCATGAGCCCCCAGGCGGGCGTCGGCTCGGCCACCCCCAGGCCGAGGAAACTGAGGGAGGCCTCGAGCAGGATCGCCTGCCCCAGGAAGGCGGTGAGGATGATCAGGTAGGGGGCCATGACGTTCGGGAGCATGTGCCGGAAGATGATGCGCCGGGGACGGAAGCCCAGCGCCCGCGCCGCGTCCACGTACGCGGTCTCCCGGATGGCGAGCGCGCTCGAGCGCACGACGCGGGCCGCCCGCGGCATCATGGAGACAGCGATAGCCATGATCACGTTGAAGGTGCCTATCCCCAGGATGGTCACCACTGCCAGGGCCAGGATAATGATGGGAAAGGACATGAGCATATCCATGAGGCGTTGGACGATGAGGTCTGTCTTGCCCCCGAAGTAGGCGCTGGCCGCCCCGATGATCGCGCCGACCGTGGCCCCGGAGAAGGAGGCCGTGAAGCCGACCAGGAGCGCGGTGCGGGAGCCGTAGATGATCCGCGAGAAGACGTCGCGGCCGAAGGCGTCGGTCCCCAGCCAGTAGCCCTCGCCCGGCGGCTTCAGCATGGCGAGGAAGTCGTTGGCCAGTGGGTCGTGGGGGGCCACGAGGTCCGCCAGGAGGGCGGCCAGGCCCATCAGGAGAATGACGGCGGCCCCGGCGGCCCCCAGGGGCTTCCTGCGGGCGAACCGCAGGGCCGCCTGAAGCCACCGGGGTGCACCGAGGGCCGCCCCCGGTGCGGGGGCGGCAACGGCCTCGATCTGGGGACGCCTCGCTGTCACGGCTGCCCTACCTACCGGTACCGGATGCGCGGGTCGAGCCAGGCGTAGAGGATATCCACCAAGAAGTTGACGAAGAGAAACACGAAGGCGGTCAGCAGGATTAGAGACTGGGTCATGGTGTAGTCCCGCCGGGCGATGGCCTCGACAAAGAGCAGCCCGATCCCGTTCAGGTTGAAGACCTGCTCCGTGACCACCAGGCCGCCGATCAGGAAGGCGAACTCCAGCCCGATGACGGTGAGGACCGGCAGCATGGCATTTTTCATCGTATGCCGGGTGATGACCAGCTTCTCCCACAGGCCCTTGGCCCGGGCCGTCCGGACGTAATCCTCCCGGAGGACCTCCAGCACCGAGGAGCGGGTCATGCGGGTGGCTACGGCCGAGTACCGGTAGCCCACGGCCAGGGCCGGCCAGATGAGCTGGGAGAGGTTCTGCACCGGGTCCACCCACAGGGGAGTGAAGAACATGGGCGGGAGCCACCGGAAGAAGATGAGGAGCCCGAGGATCATCAGAATCCCCAACCAGAAGGAGGGCATGGCCAGCCCGGCGATGCTGAAGACCCGGACGGCGTAGTCCACCCAGGTGTCTTGCTTCAGGGCAGCAAGGGTGCCTAACGGGATGGAGAGGAAGACGGCGACCAGCGTCGCCATGACGGCCAGTTGGACGCTGAGCTGGAGCCGGATGGCGATCTCCTGGGAGATCGGGCGGCCCGTCCACATGGAGGTCCCGAAGTCGAGCCGGACGATCCCCCACATCCAGCTCAGGAACTGCTGCCAGAGCGGCTTGTCCAGGCCGAGGAGCGCCCGCTCCTTCGCCAGCGTCTCCTTGGAGGCGTAGGTCCCGACTCCCGCGTACTTCAGTTCCACGATGTCCCCGGGGATGACCCGCATCAGGAGAAAGACCAGGACGGCCACCCCGAGGAGGGTGGGAAACATGAGCAGGAGCCGGATGACGATGTAGCGGCGCATCGGCGCTGCGCTGCCGCCCGGCACGGGCCCAGCGGCCTCCAGGACATGACGGGCCGGGTCGCCGAAGCCCCTCGGACCTCGGCGAGCCCTTGACGCTGTGCTTTACTCTGGAGCCAGCCAGACGTCCCGGAGGTCCTGGTTCAGGTAGTGGCTGGGGGTGATCGTCCAGCCCTTCACCCTCTTCCAGTGGGGGATGATCCGCTGCCACCAGAGGACGTGGAACTGGTAGGCCTTCTCGTCCAGGACCCGCCGCTCGAACTGCCGGATGAGCTTCAGCCGCTCCTTCGGGTCGGCGGCGCGGCTCTGCTGCTCGTACAGGTCGTTCAGGACCGGGTCGACGTACCTCGCGTAATTGATGGGACTCTTCTCCTGTGAGACGAACTTGAAGAGCTGCAGGTCTGGCTCGTCCATGAAGTCGCACGCAAAGTCAATGCTGGTTTCGTAGTTCCCCGCCCGAAGATCGGCGAAGTAGGGCCCCCCCTCCTGCGGGAGGTGGGTGACGTTCAGCCCGACCCGCCGCCACTGGTCAATGACGAAGACCCCCACCACCTCGTAGGGCTCCTTGACGTTCCGGTTCTTGAGGGTGAAGGCGAACCCTTCGGGGACGCCGGCCTCCTTGAGGAGGCGGCGGGCCTCCGCCCGGGCCGCCTCGAAGTTCTTCCCGAATCCGGCCAGCTTGGTCAGCTCTTCCTCCGAAGCGGCGAACGCCGAGCCGGGCCGCAGGAGGCCGCCGACCGGCTTCATGACGGAGATCCGGGAGAGGGGCTTCGAGCCCTCCCACCGGTCAATGGCTAACGTCAGGGCCTTCCTGACCCGCACGTCATCGAACGGCTTCTTCTCATTATTAATGGCCACGGTCAAGTTGCAGATCCAGGCGCTCTCCTGGACCGTGAGCTTGTCTCCCAGGGCCCGGACCAGGTCGTCCCGGCCGGCTGGGTTGAACCCCCGGAACTCGATGAGCGCCTGCCCTCCTCGCAGCGCTGCGACGCGGGCGGCGGTGTCCCGGATGAAGACGGCCCGGTACCCATCCAGGTAGGGGCGCCCCTTCACGAAGTAGTCCGGGTTGCGCGTCGCCACCCAGTGGGACCCCGGGACGTACTCCCCGAACTTGAAGGGGCCCGTCCCCATGATGTTCTTCTCGTACCACTTGGCGTCCTTGGCCAGCAGGTCCTCCTTGTAGATGAAGTTCCACGGGGAGGCCAGGTTGGCCAGGAAAGAGGCGGAGGGCCACTTGAGCCGAAAGAGAACCGTGGCCGCGTCCGGGGCCTCCACCTTCTCCACCATGGCGTAGGAGGCCTTCCGCGCGCTCGCCACCCCCTCGGGGGGGAAGATGATCTTCTCGTAGGTTGCCCTCACGTCCCTGGCGGTGAGGAGGCTGCCGTCGTGGAACCGGATGCCCTTCCGGATCTTCACGGTGTAGGTCAGGCCATCCTTGGAGACCGTCCAGGTCTCGGCCACATCCCCCTCGATCTTCGGGTACTCGTCGGGGTTGAATCGCAGCAGGGTGCTGTAGTGCGGCGCAATCGGGTGGATCATGGCGAAGGTGGTCTCCCGGTGGCCGTCGAAGGAGGGCGGGGTCTCGGCGACGGCGAAGGTCAGGACCCCCCCGGCCCGCGGCTGCTCCGCCGCCATCGCTAGTGGAGCCGCTCCCAGGGCCAGTCCCATCAGGGTGACCGCGATCGCCCCACAACCCGCCTCCGCCATCTTCCGCGCACGGCGCTCGCTCATCGCAATACCTCCTTCGCCATTCTGCTCGGCGTTTCCACAGGTGGTACCCATACCCTGGTCCGTTCTCGCCTCGGGCGCTCTTTGAAGGGCCTGGCAGGTTCCGCGGGTGGTGCCCCTGACAGACCGGGAAGGAACCGGCAGCTCAAGAAGTGTGTGGGGAGAGTAGACGTCACCCTATCCTGCTGTCCCGCCAGGTGTCAAGGAGCAGCCCACCGCCGGGGGGCTCTCCTGCTCAGACCCGGATGCAGGCGGCCCAGTGGCCGGGCCGGACCTCCCGCAGGGGGGGAACCGCCTGGCTGCACTCGGGAATGGCGATGGGACAGCGAGGATGGAACACGCAGCCGGCGGGCGGGTTGACGGGGCTGGGCACCTCGCCCTTCAGGACCGTGCGCTCCCGCGTGGCCTCCACCGTCGGGTCCGGGATCGGGATCGCGGCAAGGAGGGCCTTGGTGTACGGGTGGAGCGGATCCTCGTAGAGTGCTCGCCGGTCGGCGACCTCCACGATCTTGCCCAGGTACATGACGGCCACCCGGTCACTGATGTGCCGCACCACACTGAGATCGTGGGCCACAAGCAAGTACGTGAGGCCGAAATCCTCTTGCAGGTCCTCCAGCAGGTTAATGATCTGGGCCTGGATCGAGACATCGAGGGCCGAGACCGGTTCGTCGAAAAGGATGAAGCGTGGCTTGAGCGTGAGGGCCCGGGCAATGCCGACCCGCTGCCGCTGGCCGCCGGAGAGTTCGTGGGGGTAGCGGTCCGCCAGGTTTCCGCTCAGGCCCACCATCGCCAGGAGCTCTGCCGCCTGCGCGGTCGCCTCGGCGCGGCTCGCCGCCAGCCTGTGAACGGTCAGGGGCTCCGCGACGGTCTGGCCGACGGTCATCCGCGGGTTCAGGGAGCCGTAGGGGTCCTGGGGAACGACCTGGATTCTGCGGCGCACGGCCCGGAGTTCCGCCTCGTCCATTCGGGTCAGGTCCCTTCCCTCGAAGAGCACCTCCCCGCCGGTGGGCTTCTCGAGCTGGAGGATGCACCGGACCGTGGTGGTCTTCCCGCACCCCGACTCTCCCACCAGTCCCAGCGTCTCCCCCTCGCGGACGGCAAAACTGACGTCATCCACCGCCTTGATCACCCCAACCACCCGCTGCGTGAGGACGCCCGGCGTGACCGGGAAGTGTTTTTTCAGGTTCCGGACCTCGAGGATGGTGCGGTTCGACGGTCCCTCTGCCCCGGCGGGGGACCGCTCCGATGGCCCGAGGGCAGGCGCCCCGCTCATGTCGCCGGGCTCACGACGGGGCTGGCGAGGCTCTCCGCGACCCAGCAGGCCGACAGGTGCTCGCCGCCCAAGGGCATCAGGGGCGGGACATCCTGCGCGCAGCGGGGGATGGCGAACTTGCATCGGGGGGAGAAGCTGCAGCCCGGTGGCAGGCACAGCAGGTCAGGCGGCTGCCCTTCGATGGGGTCCAGCCTTTTCTTCCGCGGCAGGTCCAGCCGGGGCACGGAGCGCAGCAGGCCCAGGGTGTAGGGGTGCCGGGGGTCGTGGTAGATCTCCCGGGCGGTCCCCCGCTCGATGACCTTGCCGGCGTACATCACGTTCACACGATGAGCATAGCGGGCCACGATCCCCAGGTTATGCGTGATGATCAGCATGGCCACGCCAAAGCGCTGGCTCAGGCTCTTCAAGAGTTCCAGGATCTGGGCCTGGATGGTCACGTCGAGCGCCGTGGTCGGCTCATCGGCCAGGATAAGCCTCGGGCGGCAGGAGAGGGCCATGGCGATCATCACGCGTTGCCGCATCCCGCCGCTGAACTGGTGGGGGTACTGGGAGAGGCGCCGCTCGGCATCGGGGATGCCCACCAGCCCCAGAAGTTCGGCAACCCGCCGCTCGGCATCGGTCTTCCCCAGGCCCAGGTGAACCTCCATGGCCTCTGTGAGCTGGCGGCCGATGGTGAGGACAGGGTTCAGGGAGGTCATCGGCTCCTGGAAGACCATGGCGATCTCCCTGCCCCGGACCCGCCGCATCTCTTCGTCGTCCAGCGTCAGGAGGTCCCGACCCGCGAAATGGACCTCCCCTCCCACGATGCGGCCCGGGGGGCTGGGGATCAGCCGCATAATGGAGAGCGCGCTGACGGACTTCCCGCACCCGCTCTCCCCGACCAGGGCGACGATCTCTCCTTCCCGGACGTCGTAGGACACCCCGTCCGCGGCGCGCACCACCCCCTCGGGGGTGCGAAAGTGCGTCTGGAGGTCCCGGACCTCGAGCAGTGGTGGCACCGCGGTCCAATCCGCGGCCGCCCCGCGGCGGCCGACCATCATTTCATCACGGGGACTGCCATTGACGGCGAGGAGGGTCAGTATAACACAGGCTTTGCCGTCGTCGCCCGCGCCTTGACCCTCCCCCACGAATCCAGTAGACTGGCCTCGGATTTCCCCCCGATTTCGCGGAGTTGACCGATCTTGCCGCCCAGGCGCACACCTGAGGGAGGCCCTATGGTGCAGGCGTACCTCATCGCGGCCCTCATCCTCGCCGGCCTCGTGGCCACCGTCGCCGTGCAGAACGCGATCCCGGTGACGCTACGGTTCCTGGCCTGGAAGTTCGAAAGCAGCCTGGTCGTCGTCATCTTCCTGGCGGCGGGGGTGGGGGCCTTCGCTGCGGCGCTGGTGAGCCTGCCTCAGGCCGTCCGGGCCTGGGCCCGGCTCCGGCAGCGGGAGGCGGAGCTAGCACGCCTCGAGGGCCAGGTGCGTCGCCACGAGGAGAGGGTGGCGACGCAGGCGGATGCGGCCCGGGACTCGCCCTCCGAGGAGGACCATGCGCCGGTCTAGGCCGGCGGCGCTGGCTGCCCTGCTCCTCGCGGGCTGCGGCGGAGGCCGATTCCTGAACGGCGCCTATCTGGACGAGACCAAGGGGTTTCGGCTGGCGGTTTCGCCGGGCTGGGAGCGGGTCCAGGTCGAGGGGGCGGATCTGGCGCTCCGGCAACCGGGCGCCGGGGTGACGGTGGCCGTGGCGGCCTCCTGCCCCCCCGCCGAGGAGGCGGAACCGGCGATCCTGACCCGGCACCTCCTCTTCGGCCTGCGGCAGCGCGAACTGATCCGCCAGGAGCCGGTCAGCGTGGACGGCGCCACGGGTCTGAAGACCCTGCTGCTCGCCAAGGCCGGGGGGACATCCGTTCTGGTTCAGGCGATCGTGGTCCGACGGGGAAACTGCCTCTACGATCTGCTGGCGGTGGCGCGGCCAGAGGCAGAGGCAGCGGGGGAAACGGCCTTCGCGGACCTCCTCCGGGGATGGCAGTTTACGCGAGGGACGCCATGACGAGTGCGGCCGGCGCGCGGCAGGTCGTGGTGGCATTGGGGGGCCGGGCAACCCGGGTGGTGGATTACATGGGCGGGGTTTCGGTTCTCGCCGGCCAGACCTTCTATCAGAGCCTCTTCCCCCCCTACCCGCTGCGCCTCGTCCTCCAGCAGATGGAGCACATCGGGGTCCGGTCGGCGGCCATCTGCGCTGTCGCCGCGGTCTTCACGGGGCTCGTCCTGGCCCTCCAGACCTCCTACGGGCTGGCGCGCTTCGGGGCCAAGGCCTACGTCGGGATCGTAGTCTCCCTCTCCGTGGTGCGGGAGCTCGGGCCGGTTCTCACCGCCCTGCTGGTGGGAGGGCGGGTCGGCTCCGGCATCACCGCGGAACTGGGCTCCATGAAGGTGACGGAGCAGATTGACGCTATGCGGGCGCTGGGGGCCAATCCGATCAAGAAGCTGGTCGTCCCCCGGGTCCTCACGGCCATGATGATGCTCCCCCTCCTCACGGTCGTGGCCGACGTCCTGGGGATCCTGGGGGGGATGGTCATCTCCCAGTGGGAGTTCAACGTGGACTACCACTTCTACATGAACACGGTCTTGCAGAACCTGAAGCTGGCCGACCTGCTCTCGGGCCTGGGGAAGACGGTCTTCTTCGGGTTTATCATCGGGATCGTGGGCTGCCACGAGGGACTGGAGACGACGGGGGGGACCGAGGGGCTGGGGCGGGCCACCACGGCCACCGTGGTGACCTCCGCCCTCCTGATTCTGATCTCCGACTTTTTCCTCACCAAGTTCCTCTGGTGGCTGGAGGGGTGGTAGGGGTGGGCGATCCCGCGATCCGGCTCGCCGGGGTCCGGAAGAGTTTCGACAGCCTGGCCGTCCTCCAGGGGGTGGACCTGGAGGTGGCCGCCGGCGAGACCGTCACCATTATCGGAGGGAGCGGGAGCGGCAAGAGCGTCCTGTTGCGCCTCATCATCGGCCTGATCAGGCCGGACGCCGGCCGGATCTGGATTGACGGGGAGGAGATCACCCCGCTCCCCGAGGCGCGGCTCCTCCCCATCCGCCGGAAGGTGGGCATGCTGTTCCAGGGGGCTGCCCTCTTCGACTCGCTCACCGTGGCCGAGAATATCGCCTTCCCGCTGCGGGAGCACACCCTGATGGGGGAGGCGGAGATCCGGGCGCGGGTCGAGCAGCTCCTGGAGTTGGTCGGCCTGCCCGGCATCGAGGAGAAGGAGCCGACCGAGCTGTCGGGCGGGATGAAGAAGCGGGTGGGACTGGCGCGGGCGATCGCGCTCCAGCCGCGGATCATCCTGTACGACGAGCCCACCACGGGGCTCGACCCGAGCAACATCGAGAAGATCACCGAGCTCATGATCAATTTGCGGGAGAAGCTGGGGGGGACCTCGGTGGTGGTCACCCACGACATGACCAGTGCCTTCAAGGTGTCGGACCGCATCGCCATGCTGCACCAGGGGCAGATCGCGGTGGCCGGGACGGTGGCGGAGATCGAGCACTCGGAGGAGCGGTTGGTGCGGGACTTCATCGCGGGCCAGATGGGAGCCGGTTGAGGCAGGCGGCCGGGAAGGGGGAGGGGGCATGGCGAGTGATCAGGATGTCCGGCTGCGGTTCCGGGTCGGTCTCTTCGTGGGCGGGGCGCTGATCCTGTTCATGGCCTTCGTCCTCGTGATCGGCAGCCAGAGCCGCTTCTTCGAGCGGCGATACACGCTTCGGACCTCGTTCAGCGACGTGCAGGGGCTCATCACCGGTGCCCCGGTCCGCCTCGCGGGGGTGGCGGTGGGGACGGTCACCCGGATCGCCTTCAGCGGGGAGGCGGCCGACCGGCGCCTCCGGGTGGAGATGGCCGTGGATCAAGGCTTCCAGAGCCGGATCCGCGCTGACTCTATTGCCACCATCGGGACCATCGGTCTGGTGGGGGACAAGATCCTCGAGATCACCGTTGGGAGTGAAGGGGCGCGAGTCCTGGGGCCCGGGGAAGCGGTTCGGAGCGTGGACCCGAGGGACTACACCCACTTCCTGGACAAAGGGGGGCTCCTCCTGGACCAGGTGACGAAGACCGCCGAGACCCTGAACCGGGCCCTGGCCGCCTTCGAGGGGAGCGAGGGCCAGGAGGATCTGGCCACGACGGTGCGATCCATACGGCGGACGCTTCGGGCGGTGGAGGAGGGCCCCGGTCTCCTGCACGCGCTCATCTACGGCAAGGAGGGGGCCCGCCTGCTGGCCGACCTGACCCAGGCCACGACCAGCCTGAAGACAGCGGCTGCTCGGCTGGAGGCTGGGGAGGGGCTACTGGGCGCGCTCACCCGGGGAGACTCCACCCTGTTGAAGACCCTCGACGGGGACCTCCGGAAACTGGGGGAGATCCTCGATGCCGTCCAAGGGGGTGGAGGGACGTTGCACGCGCTGATCTACGGGACCGAGGGGGGGGCGCTGATCAAGCGCCTCACGGAGGCGGCGGGCTCGCTCCAGGACCTGCTCGGCCGGCTGGACCGGGTCGCTTCGGCGATCGAGCGCGGGGAGGGGGTGTTGGGAACCCTCCTGGCCGACGCACAGGGGAAGGGCGTTCTGGGAGATCTGAAGGGGGCGGCGGCCAGCCTCCGGACCGTCACGGGCCGCCTGGAGCGTGGTGAGGGGACGCTCGGCGCCCTCCTGGAGGATCCCACGGTGTACGAGGACCTGAGTCGGCTCCTCCGGGGGGCAGAGCGGAGCACGCTCCTCCGCTCTCTCATTCGGTCCACGATTGACTCCGGGGCGGCGGGCAACGCCTCACCCCTGTCCCCGTGAGCAGAGGCCGCGTGGCCGCCGACCGCCACCCGCGAGTCGGCCTCGCTCGGGAAGCGTGAGCCCCGCCGTGGCCTCCGCCCTGCGCCGCTGGGCCTACCGGCTCGCCCTGGCCGGCCTCGCCACTATCGGTGTGGTGGCGATCCTGTGGCTTGCCGCCGCGCTGGCCCTACAACTCCCCCCCGTCCAGGACCGCCTGCGCCGGGAAGTGGAGGCCGCCGCCGCCCGCCTCGGGCGAGCCGTCTCGGTCGGATCCTTCCGCTTGAGTCCGACCTTCACCTTCCTGGAGCTCGAGGAAGTCCAGTTCGCCCGGGGGACGACCTTCCAGGAGGGAGGGGTCGTGACCATCGCCCGCCTGCGGCTCTACGCCGACCTCCGGGCGCTCTTCCGGGGCGTTCTCCTCATCAAGACGGTCACTGCGGAGAGCGTGGAGTCAACGGGCCGCATCGGAGAACTGGATCTCCCCACCCTGGCCGCCCTCATCCGCTACGACTTCGGGCCGGTCCGCCTCCGCCTCCTCCAGGTCCGCCGGGCTGCACTCAACCTGACGGGAGACGACCGCACGGTCCGCGCGAGCGGCCTCGACTTCGACCTGACCCTGGAGGGGGAGGGACGCTCCCGCCTCGCCCTGCGCCTGCCCCGGCTGGAGACCACCCGGGGGGACCGCCAGTTCGTCCTCGAGGAGGTGTCGGGCCGGGTCCAAACGGTGGGCGAGACCATGACGATCGAAGAAGCCGGGGCGCGCTTCCTCGGCGGTCGCCTCGAAGTGAAGGGGGCGGTGACCCGCCTCGAGTCCGAGCCCACCCTGCACCTCAGGGCGGAGGGGCGGGGCCGCCTGGAGGCCCTCGCGGCCTTCTGGGGGTGGCCAGGCCGGTGGGACGGGGCCCTCTCCTTCCAAGGGGACCTCTCGGGCGGGCTCTGGAGCCCGGCTGTGGAGGGGACCGTGGAGTTCGCGGATGGCCACCTGTTCGGCTTCGCCGTCGGGAGCGGGCGGGGAACCGTCCGCGCCGCGGACGGCGGCGTCCGGCTTGAGGAAGTCACCCTCGCCGCCCTGGATGGCCGGGCCAGGGGGACACTCACCTTCCCGGCAGAGGCCGGCGGCGGGACCGCCATCCGCTTGGCGGCCGACGGCCTCTCCCTGCCCGGCTTCATGGCGGGTGTGGGCTGGCGGGTTCAGGCGACGGGAGTCGTCGCCGGGGAGGCCACGCTCACCCTGCGGGCGGAGGGGAGCACGGGACGCCTTGACGTCACGGTAGCTGACCTCGCCCCCGCCGAGCGATCGGGAGCCGGCGGGACCGCGGCCGCCGCGCTGCGCCTGGAGGGGAAGGCGGTGGTGGTGGAACGCTTCGTCCTCAGACTCCCGCAGACGAACCTGGTGGTCGGCGGGCGGAGCGAGGGGGGGCGCTACGACCTCACCCTGGATGGTCGCCTGGGGGACGTGGGCGAGGTGGCGCTCCTCTTCGGCCTCCCCCGCTACGGGGGGAGGGCGCTGCTGCGTGGGCGCCTCACCGGGCCGGTAGCGGGACCCCAGGTCTCCGCCACCCTCACCTGGGACCGGCCCCTCTTGCACGGGGCGTCCCTCGATCGCATCGTGGCGACGGTGGAGGGGGAGGGAGCGACGCTCAAGAGTGTCCGCCTCCGCGCGGTCCGGGGGGAGACGGAGGGGGAGTTCGCGGGGCGCATGGCGGTGGTGGACCGAGAGGAAGGGGAGGGCCGCGATCTCACCGTGGATCTCACGGGCCGGGTCCGGCGCGGGCGCCTCGAGGATCTGGTGGCCCTGGTGGTTTCCCGCCCTCTCCCCCTCAGGGGGGCCCTCAGCGCCGAGGCCCATCTCAGCG
>CAZRDA010000011.1:0-15326 GCA_964598715.1 uncultured bacterium
GGGGGGGAGCCGAACACCCTGGGCGGCTACCTGGTCTTCATGCTGGCGATCCTCCTGGGGCTGGCCAGCGAGACGCCGGGGCTCCTGACCCGTCTCGGGTGGCTCTGGCTGGGCGGCCTGGCCTTCCTCCCCCTCCTGTACACCCTCTCCCGGTCCTCCTGGCTGGCCGTCGTCCCCATGGTGCTCACGCTTCTGCTCGCGGTCCGGCGCCGGGGCGCGCTGGTGGGGCTCGTCTCCGCCGCGCTGCTGGTGGGGCCCTTCCTGGTGCCCGAGGCCGTCATCGAGCGGCTCCGATACACCTACGAGCAGCCGTTCGATCGCGAGCAGATCCAGGTGGGCGGCGTGCGTCTCGACACCTCCACCTCCGCGCGGGTCGCGAGCTTCACCTGGGGGCTCAAGGGGTGGAGCCGGGCGCCGATCACCGGGTTCAGTTTCATGGACGCCCAGTACGTCCGGGTCCTGGTGGAGACGGGGCTCACGGGATTTGCCGTCTTCGCCTGGCTCCTCGCGTGTCTGCTGAAGGAGGCGCGACGCAGCCTCGCCGCGGCTCCCCCTGGCTGGCGCCGGGGGCTGGCCGCCGGCTACCTCGCCGGCCTGGTGGGCCTCATGGTCCATGGAATCGGCGCCAACACCTTCATCATCGTCCGCATCATGGAGCCCTTCTGGCTCATGACCGGGATGATCGTCCTGATGGGGTCGGGGCCGATCGTCCAGCCGACGCCTCCCGCGGCGGCGGCGGCCCGCGCCTGGCCGATCCGGCTCCGGTGGAAATGAACCCGAGGTCGCCCGGCCGCGCGGTAGGGGCCGTCCGGCTCCGTTGGGGGGACCGGCCATGACCTTCGGCATCCTCGCGCGCAACGCCCTGTCGTTGCTCTCCGCCAACGTCCTCAGCAGCGCCGTGGGGTTCGCGGTCACGATTCTCCTGGTCCGGTACCTCGGGGTGGCGGGGATCGGCCGGTACACCTACTTCATCACGTATGCGGCGCTCTTCGGGATCCTCTCGAACGTCGGGCTGTACCTCGTCCTGACCCGCCGGGTCGCCGCCGCGCCCCGGGAGGCCGGCGCCGGACTCGGGTCGGTGCTGCTGCTGCAGGCCCTCCTCTCGCCCCTGGCGCTGACCGTCACGGTGGGGAGCGCCCTCCTGTTCCATCCCGCGTCCGAGGTCTTGCCGATCGCCCTCGCCGGGGTCGGGGTTGTCCTCGCGTCCGCGGCGGGGACCTACGGGGCGGTCGTCGCCGGGCACGAGAGAATCCATCTCAATGCGGCCGTGAGCGCCGGCATGGCGGTGCTCTGGGGAATCCTGGTGCTCGGTCTCGTCGCCCTTCGGCTGGGCGTATTCGGCCTCATCATCCTGTTCGTGGTCCACAAGTTGGCAAACCTCTTTGCCCTCAGGCTCGTCTGTCAGCGGGCCTGCGGCGTGGTCCCCCGGTACGACCCTCGCGGCCTTCCGGTCCGCGGCCTCCTGCGCGCCGCCGCGCCGTTCGCCCTGCTGATCCTGTTGAACGATTTCTACTGGAACGTGGGTGTGATCCTGTTGGGAAGGCTCAAGGGAGCGGAAGAGGTGGGACTCTTCACCGCGGCCTTTCGGGTGATCGCCGTCCTGGTGGCGACCGTGGGGACCGTCTCCGGCGTCCTCTATCCCCGGCTCTCGCATCTGTTCACCACCGATCCCGCCGGCTTCGCCGGGGCCGTGGGCCGGACGGGGAAGTATGCGCTGGCGGTCGGGCTCCCGCTCGGGCTGACCGTCTCGGCCCTCTCCGATGCCATCATCACCCTCCTCTTCGGGTCGGCGTTCGCGGCAGCCGGCGACTCGCTCCACGTCCTGGGGTGGTTCGTCCCGCTCCTCTGCCTCTACTCTCCCCTCTCCTCGGCCCTGCTGGCCCTGGGGGAGGAACGAACGTGGCTGGTCCTGCTCTCCGTCGCGACCGGACTGGTCGTGGGGGGGAGCCTGCTCCTGGTCCCCCTGCTGGGCCCCGTCGGGACGGCCGGCGCGCACCTCGGCTCCGGCGTGGTCCTCGGGATGGGCGTGGTCCTGGCCCTGCGGGCCCGCGGTCTGCCGGTCCTGGTCACCCCGGCCGTGCTGAGGGTGGCGGCCGCGCTCGGGGTCATGACGCCGATCCTCTGGGGGCTGCGGGAGATGCCCGTCCTGGCGTTCTTCGCTTCCTGGGCGGCCTACGCGGCAGTCCTCCACCTGTGCGGGTTCGTGACTCCTGAAGAACGAGCCTCTGTTCGCGCCGCGTTCGACGTGCGGCGCGTTCGTGGGCCGGAACTCTCCTGGGGAAAGGTGGATGGAAACTCTCCACACCTGTGAGCTCTGCGGAGGGGGAGAGTTCACTCCCGTCCTGCATCAGCGGGACCTGTTGCTGGACCGCCCAGCCCCGCTCTTCCGGGTCGTGCGATGCGGTCACTGTGATCTGCTCTTCACGAACCCCCGCCCGTCCCGCGACGAGATGGCGGCCTATTACCCCCAGGACTACGGCCCCCATCGCCACAACTGCTCAGCCCCTCCGTATCTGGCCGGTGCGGCGCCATCCTGGAGGCGGCGCGTGAAGGCCCGGCTCCTGGAGAAGTACTACGCCCACCCCCCCGCCCCATCGGGGAACGGGGGCCTCCTCGAGCGGATCCTGACCGGGCCGCTCCTCTACCCCCTCTACCTCTACTTCCGCCTGTCGGGCCGGGACCCCTCCCTGATCCCCTTCGTCGGGGAGGGGAGGATCCTGGATGTCGGCTGTGGCCTGGGCATCGCCCTCGCGGTGTATCGGGAGCGGGGATGGACCCCGTTCGGGGTTGAGCCGAGCCCGGTGGCAGCCCGATACGCGCGCGAGGTCCTGGGGCTGTCCGTGCATCAGGGGGAATTCCTGGACGCGCGGCTCCCATCCGGGTTCGCCGATGTCGTCCTCTTCCGGCACTCGCTGGAGCACGTGCCGCACCCCTCGGTCGAGTTGCGCGAAGCGCACCGGGTCCTGAGGGGCTCGGGCCTCCTCGTGGTGATGGTCCCGAACGCGGCCAGCCTGGACGCGCGGCTCTTCGGGCGCTGGTGGGTCGCCTGGGACCTGCCCCGCCACCTGTTCCACTTCACCCCGCGGACCGCCTCGGAGCTGCTGGGGAAGGCGGGGTTTCGGGTCCAGCGGATCGTGTGCGATCCGGGCCCCTTCACCTTCGTCGAGAGCGCGCTCTACGTCGGGAAGTATCAATTCGGGACACGCTCGATCCCCCGACCACTGCTCCGCCTGGCCTTTCGTCCCCTCAGCGGGCTGTTCGCCCTGCTGACCATGACCGGGGTCATGACGCTCTTCTGCGTCAAAGCCTGAGCGGGAGGAGCCATGGCGCGGATCCTCCTCGCGGATTATCCGAACCCGGATGGACGGGCTCGGCTCAAGGCACTTGGGGAGCTGGGCCATGAGGTTGTCTCCTTCGACACCCAGGCGCCGACCCTCGGCGCCGGGGCCGCGAAGCCGGTGGGGAAGCTCGCGCGCGCGGTCGCTCCGTGCGCCGGCCGCCTCTCGGCCCTGCTGAACCGGCGCGTGGTGAGCGCCCGACTACTCGCCGAGTGCAAGCGGGTCCGCCCGGACATCCTCCTGATCGTCAAGGGCGCGAACCTCCGGGCCGGCACGCTGAGGCGGATCAGGCGCCGGGTAGGGCCGGTCCTCGTGAACTGGTTCGGGGACTCCCTGCTGACCCCCGGGATCGCGGCCTTCGTGGAACGGAATTCGGGCGTGTACGATTTCTTCTTCATCATTGACGATCGGCGAGCGCTGGAGCGGGTCCGCGTCCGCGCCCGTCGCGTGGAAACCCTGCCGTTCGCCTGCGACCCGGACCTCCACCGGCCCCCCTCCCTGACCGAGGAGGAGCGGGCGCGGTACGGGAGTCCGGTCACCTTCGTGGGAACGGTGATCCCATCCCGCGAGAAGGTGTTGCAGGCCCTACGGGAATTTGGCCTGAGAATCTGGGGACCCCCGAGGAACGCCTGGGGCACGTGGGACCCGGAGCGGTCGCCCCTGGGGGGCGTCTGGCAAGGACGGTCAGCCTACGGTGAGGAGGCGGTGAAGATCTATGCCGCCTCCGACATCACCCTCGACATTCACTTCCTGTTCGGCGAGACGCTGCCGATCTGCAACGTCACGCCTCGGGTCTTTGAGGTCCCCGCCTGCGGGGGGTTTCTCCTCACGAACGCCTGCGAGCAGCTAGAGCGCCTCTACGCCCTGGGGACGGAGATGGTCTGCTATCGCTCCCTCGAGGAGCTGCGCCGTTTGATCGCGTATTACCTCGCGCACCCTGAGGAACGGCGGGAGATCACAACGCGGGCTTCGCGGCGGGCGCGGCAGGAGCACACGTTCAAACACCGACTCGAGGAGATGCTGGATCTCCTGAAGCGGAAGGCGTAGGGGCCGATGGTGCCGGACCGGGACCTTCCGACGGTGTCCGTGCTGCTCATCACCCGGGACCGCCGGGCGTTGCTCGCCGACGCCCTGAAGTCCATCGAGGGGCTCGATTACCCGAGGGAGAAGCTCCAAGTCGTGGTGCTGGAAGACACCAACGACCCGCGGCCGCCCCCCGGGGTGGTGTACATTGCCAGGCCTCCCGATACCAGGGGCTTCGGGTTCATCCGAAACATCACCGTCCAGGCATCCACGGGGGAGATTCTGGCCTTCACCGACGACGACTGCGTCGTGGAGCGGGAGTGGCTCCGGGAGCTGGTGACGCCCCTGCTCGACCATCCGGACGTAGCAGGGGTCGCGGGGGCGGTCCTTCCGCGGAACGCGAGCCTCCTCGGGCTCTGCGAATACGTCCTCGGGTATCC
Organism: uncultured bacterium; assembly: GCA_964598715.1. Lineage (GTDB taxonomy): Bacteria > Methylomirabilota > Methylomirabilia > Methylomirabilales > JACPAU01 > JACPAU01. The sequence goes on from CAZRDA010000011.1 coordinate 4,802, forward strand.
GGGCGGGGGCCTCCGGTACATCCATGCGGCGGCTGGGAACCTGATGGCAACCCGCCAGCTCAACACCGTGAACTGCGCCTACCGGCGACGCGCCCTGCTGGAGGCCGGGGGTTTCGATCCCAGGGCCGCCCGGGGCGGAGAGGATTATCTACTGGCACGGGAGGTCACGAAACGGCACCGCTGCCTCTTCAATCCTCGGGCGATCGTCTATCACCACTCCCGTGGAAGTCTCCGGGGGCTCTTCAGGCGCTTCTTCAACTTCGGGCGGGGCGAGATGGAAATTCGCGGGTTCGCCCGCGAGAAGGTCCCCCTGCTCGGACTGATGCTGCGGGGATCCGTCGGGCTCAAGTACCTGGGCCTCCTGCTCTTCCTGCTCCTGGCGGATCTGTCGCCGCTCTGGGTCCTCCCGGCGGCAGCGGCCCATTACGCATGCCTCCTGGTTTCCTATCGCCCCCTCACCCGCGCTCTCCCCGGCCGCGCTGTGCTGTGGGCGGTCCCCGGGATTCGCTTCGTGTGCGATCTCGGGATGGACTGCGGGCGGGCGCAGGCGCTCCTCGAGCGGATCCTCGGGGGGGCGCGGACGTGACCCCCACGGTCTCCGTCATCATCCCCGTGTATCGTGGCCAGCGCCACCTCGAGGCCAATCTCCCCGTCCTCCTCGCGGCTGCCCAGAGGCAGGATGGCCTCGAAGTGATCGTCGTGGACGACGGGAGCGCGGATAAAACGCCGGAATTTCTGGCGGACCGCTTCCCCCAGGTCACGGTGGTCGCCCTCGGCGCGAACCGGGGGTTTGCCGGCGCGTGCAACGCGGGCGCCCGTGCCGCCCGGGGGGAGATCGTGTATTTCCTCAACAGCGATGCCCGGGGTGAGGAAGGCTTCCTGGTGCCCGTGCTCGGGGCCCTCAGCGATTCCACGGTTTTTGCGGTGGGATCGCGGGAAGTCGGCTCCGACGGAGCGGGGAGCGTGACGGTCCCGGTCCCCTTCTTCCGCTTTGGGCTCTTCGGGCATCTCTATCGCCGGACCGCCGGAATGCCGTCCCGCCCGATCCCGTCTTTCTTCGTCTCCGCCGGGCACGCCGCGTTCTCCCGGGAGAAGTTCCTTCTGCTGGGAGGGTTCGACGACCTCTACCGGCCGTTCTACTGGGAGGACATAGACCTCTGTTACCGCGCGTGGCGGCGCGGCTGGAGCGTCCTCCTGCACCCGGAGAGCAGGGTGCAGCACGCGGGGCAGGGGACCATCGGTCGGTTCTACACGCCGGCGACGATCCAGAGCATCTACTGGAAGAACCGGTTCCTCTTCGTCTGGAAGAACGTCCGGGATGGCGGGTTCATGGCCGCGCACCTGGCCGCCCTTCCCCTGCTCCTCGCCGGCCTCCCCGTGGTCAAGGGCCGGGCGGTCCTGACGGGATTCACGCGGGCCCTCCGCCAGCTCCCGGAGGCCTTGCGCAAGCGCCGCGAGCAACGAAGCGGTCCGAGGGTCTCGGACCGGGAGATCCTCGACCGGTGCTCTGACCGCCGGGGAGCGCGATGAACGTCCTCCTCCTCTCCGACTCGGGGGAGTTCGTCGGGGGGGGCGAGTACAGCCTCCTCGACCTGGTCACGGGCCTCGCCCGCTCCCCCGTCCGTCCGCTCGTCGTCTGCCCCGGCTCCGGGGCCCTCTGGCAGCGGCTCCGCGCCCGGGGAATCCCCACGGAGATCCTCCCGTTCCCCAGTTGGCGGCGCGCCCGGGTGATCGCCATCGCGCGGACGCTCATCGGGCTTGCGGCCCTCGTGCGCCGGCATCAGATCGCGCTGGTCCACTGCAACGCGATCGGCCGCGTCGCCCTGTACGCCGGGCTCGTGGGACGCTGGCGGCGGGTCCCCGTCCTCTGGCACGTCCGCGTCGCCGAGCGGGAGAGCCTCCTCGACCGGCTGCTGGTCAGTCTCATGCGCGCGGTCATCGTCAACTCGAAGGCGGTGGGGGGCCGGTTCCCCTGGGCGCGGCCGCACAAGGTGCGGTGCATCTACAACGGCGTGGATCTCGCCCGCTTCCAGCCGCGGCACCCCCCCGGGGGGCTCTGCGCGTCCCTGGGACTGCCGGTGGGCGTGCCCGTGGTCGCGAGCGTCGGGCGGTTCGTCCCGTACAAGGGGTACACGCACTTGCTGAAGGCCGCCCGGCTGGTCCAGGAGGCCATGGCGAACGTCCACTGGCTGCTCGTGGGCGACGGCGAGCTGCGGGAAGAACTGGAGGGGGAGTGTCGGAGCCTGGGCCTGGAGGCACAGGTGCACTTCGTCGGCTGGAGGGAGGACATCCCCGACCTCCTGGCGGTGTCCGACCTCTTCGTCCTCCCGTCCCTCGGGGAGCACTTCGGCCGGGTGCTCATCGAGGCTATGGCCATGGGCAGGGCGGTCGTGGCGACCGACGCGGGCGGCGTCCCCGAAATCGTGATCCACGGTGAGACCGGTCTCCTGGTGCCGCCCGGGGAGCCCAAGGCGCTCGCGGAAGCCGTGCTGGCGCTCCTGGAAGATCCGGCGCGCGCGGCGCGCCTCGGGGGAGCAGGCCGCCGGCGGGCAGAGAGCGAATTCAGCCTCTCTCGCCATGTGGAGGCCGTGGAGGCGCTCTACCGGGAGGTGCTGGGAGACGATCGTGGCGGCCTGTAACCTCTGCGGCGGGACGCGCTGGGAGACGCTCGAGGAAGTGTCCGGGACGCGCGTGGTCCGCTGCGCCTGCGGTTTGGTGTTCGTCACGCCGCAGCCGCCTCGGCCGTCGCTCGAGCGGGCCTACGACGAGGGGTACTACCGGCCCTGGGGGGACCAGGCCCGGCGCCGGGCGTGGATCTGGCGGCGGCGGATGGAGCGTGTGGAGGCGCTCGCCTCCCCCCCCGGCGCGCTCCTCGACGTGGGGTGCGGAACCGGGGCCTTCCTCCAGGTGGCGCGAAGCCGGGGGTGGGAGGTGACCGGGACGGAGCTCTCCCCGTACGCTGCTCGAGCGGCGGGGGATGGGCTGAAGGTCCTCCAGGGCGAACTGTGGGAGGCCGCCTTCCCTGCCGGGACCTTTGAGGTGGTCACCTGCTGGCACGTGATCGAGCACGCCGCCGACCCGCGGCGAGTCATCGAAGAGATTCACCGGGTGCTGCGGCCCCGGGGGTGGCTCCTCCTTGCCACGCCGAACGTGGAGGACCACCTCTTCCGCGCCGCCTACGTGCTCGCGCGCCGTCGCCGGCCCCCGCTCTACGAACCCGACGGGCGCGAGGTGCATCTGTTCCACTTCTCGGCCCGCACGCTCCGGACGCTGGTCGCCTCGGCCGGCTTCGAAGTGGGCCAGGTGGGCTTCGACCGGGGCGCGGCGGCGGTCTTGGGGAAGGGGATGGTCAACGATCTCGCCTACGCCTGGTACCGGCTCACGGGGCTCAACTGGGGGATGGGCCTCGAGCTCGTCGCGCGCAAGTCGGGGGCGCCGCCGGTGCGGTCGGAGGCGTGGCCGGATCAGGCGAGGCAGGACCGATGACCGGCCAGCCCGAGGGCGCCAGACCCTGTCCCCTCTGCAAAGGCTTCGCGCTCACCCCGGTCTTTTACCCGCCGCTGGTCCGGTGCAGCGAGTGCGGACTCGTCTTTCGGAATCTGGGGGGGCTTCAGGAACGCGTCAGGGAAGGGTTCAATACGATCTACGCCCAGCCTGCGGTCGAGCAATGGGTCCAGGATCGGAGGCTCTTGCTCTACCGGCAGTTTCTGGCCCGACATCATCCCGCCCCCGGGAGGAACCGTCTCCTCGATGTCGGCTGTGGGGCCGGCCACTTCCTCGCGTTGGCGAGGGAGCGGGGCTGGGACGTGACGGGGGTGGAGATCGCCGAAGCCGGCGCCGAGGCCGCCCGGGCGGCGGGGCTGCCGGTCCTCGTCGCCTCGCTGCCGTCCGCGGTGCTGCCCGAGTCCTCCTTCGATCTGGTCACCTTCTGGAACCTGCTGGACTGCGTTCCGGACCCGCTCGAGCAGGTCCGGGCGGCGAAGCGGCTCCTGGCCCCGGGGGGATGCTTCTTCGTCCGCGTGAACAACCTGACGCTCCATTCGGCGTTGCACCGGCTCAGCCGCCTTCTCCGGCCGCGCCCGGGGGACCGGCTCTTGAAGCCGTACATATTCAACCAGATCAGCTTCGATCCCCGGACCCTCCGTCGGACCCTGGAGCAGGCCGGGTTTGTGCGCATCGAGATCGGCAACAGCCCTCCGGTCTACGGGGATCCGTATCGCGTCATCGCCGGGGGAGGAGATCGCCTCGTCCAGGTCCTGAAGCGGTCCATCCATGGGCTGGCGTGGCTCGTTGCGACCATGACGGGAGGACGGCTGCTCTGGGCATCCTCGCTGATGGCCGAAGCGGTGAACGATCGGCGCGATGCCGGGCGCGGCATTCGGGAGGCCTGAGGTGGCCAGGGCGGATGCTCCGATGCGCCTCGGCGTGGATGTCCGCGAGTGGGAGCCTGGCCGGCGGACCGGCATCGGGACGTTCCTGGAACTGTTCCTTGGGGAGGCGCCCAGACAGCGCCCGGGTCTGACGCTTCTTCTCTACGGGAATGCCGCTACGGCCCTCCCCCCAAGTGTCTCCCTGCCGGTGCGGCGGCTCCCGGAACCGTTCCGCCTCTGGTTCGATCAGGTCGGCCTGGCCAGGGGGATGCGGGCCGATGGGGCCGAGGTCTTCCTCTCCCCCTACTACAAGATGCCCCTGGCCTGCCCGTGCCCTGGGGTGATCACCATCCACGATCTGCTCTTCCTGGACTACCCGCCGACCCCCCGGTACGGGACAGTCCGCTACCGGCTCCTCTTCCGGCTGGCGGCAACGCTCATGGCCCGGCGGGCTGCGGCCGTCCTCACGGATTCGGAGTGGTCCCGCCGCCAGATCCTCCAGCGATTCGATCTCCCGGCCGAGCGGGTGGTCGTCACCCCCCTCGGTGTCTCCCCCCGCTTCCGGCCCGTGTCGCCTGAGATCGTCCGCCGCGTGGCGGCCGGCTACGGTCTGGAGGGGGACTACGTCCTGTACGTGGGGAATTTTCGCCCGCACAAGAATGTGGCGGCGCTCCTGGAAGCCTACGCGGCGCTGCCGGATGCCCTGCGCGCCAGGGTCTCCCTGGCCCTGGCCGGCGACCCGGGGACCGGCGCCGCTCCCCTCAGGGCGGGGGCAGCGGCTCGGGGCCTCACGCAGGCCGTCCGCTTCCTGGGGCCGATCCCCGACACCGATCTGCCGGCTCTCTACTCCGGGGCGACCCTCTTCTGCTTCCCCAGCCTGGCCGAGGGGTTCGGCCTTCCCCCCCTGGAGGCGATGGCGTGCGGGGCCCCGGTCCTGTGCAGCGACGCGGCCGCCCTGCCGGAGGTGGTGGGGGAGGCGGCCTCTCTCGTGAACGCCCGGCAGCCTGAGGCGCTTGCCGCGGCTCTCGAATCCCTCCTGAGCGATGGGTCCACCCGCGCTCGCCTGCGGGACCGGGGGCTCATCCGGGCCGCCGCCTTCACCCCGGACCGCTTTGCGGCGGCCGTCCTGGCGGTCCTGGAGCGGGTCGCGGCGGGCCGGAGGGTTGCCTGATGTGCGGGATTGCAGGGTACGTCGGGCGCGTGCCGCCGGGGCTCCTCGCGCGGATGCTGGCGAGCCTCAAGCACCGGGGGCCGGACGACGCAGGATGCTGGGAGGAGCCGGGCGCGGGCCTGGGGATGACGCGCCTCGCGATCATTGACCTCGTCACCGGCCGGCAGCCGATGCGGAGCGAGGACGGCCGCTACACGCTCGTCTTCAACGGGGAGATCTACAACTATCGCGCGCTCCGCCGGGACCTGGAATCGGCGGGATGCCGCTTGCAGACCCGGAGCGATACCGAAGTCCTCCTGCTCACGCTGGCCACCCGGGGGCTCTCGGGCGTCGAGTCCCTGCGCGGGATGTTCGCCTTCGCCTGTTGGGACCGCGTCGAGCAGCAGCTGCTCCTCGGCCGGGACCGCCTGGGCAAGAAGCCGCTCTTCCTCGCGTGCCTCGGCGGCACCTTCCTCTTCGCGTCTGAGATCAAGGCGCTCCGCTGCCACCCGGACCTGCCCACGGAGCCGGACGGGGCGGCGCTCACGCACTACCTCGCCTTCGGCGCCACGCCCTCCGACCGGAGCCTCTTCCAGGCGGTCGAGAAGCTCCCCCCTGCCCACGTGGGCGTCTGGGAGCGCGGCGTCCTCAGCATCTCGCGGTACTGGGCCCCCCGGCCCGCCCCCGCCCCCGCCACCTTCGAGGAAGCGGCGGCCGAAACGCGCGAGCGCCTGCGCGAGGCGGTCCGCCTGCGGCTCGAGAGCGACGTCCCGGTGGGCGTGTTCCTCAGCGGCGGCATTGATTCGGGGAGCATCGTCGGGCTCACCCGCGAGATCACCGGCCAGCCGGTCCGGACGTTCACCGTCGGGTTCGAGGGGGCCCCCGACTTCGACGAGCGGGAGGGAGCCCGGGCCATCGCGATCCGCCACGGCACCCTGCACACCGAGCTCACCGTGGACCCGAACCGTCCCGGGCTCCTCGACGACGTCCTGGACGCCTTCGACGAGCCGTTCGCCGATTCGTCCGCGGTCCCGACCCTCCTGGTGGCGCGCGCCACCGCGGCCCACGTCAAGGTGGCCCTGGCCGGGATCGGGGGGGACGAGCTCTTCGGGGGCTATCCCCGCTACCTCGGCATCCGGCTCGCCGGGACGTACGACCGCCTGCCGCTCGCCGCGCGGCGCGCGCTGGCGCGGGCGGTCCCGGCCCTGATCCGGGAGACCCTGGGCAGCCGCAACCTTGGCGGATGGGTCCGCCGGTTCACGGCGCACCCGGAGTGGGGCCCGGTGGAGCGGTACACGGCGTGGATGCGCATCTTCCCACCCCGGGAGATGTCCGGCCTCCTGACGGGGGAGCCGGTCGGCGCGCCGCCTCCGGCCTCACAGCTCGTCCAGCCGGACCGGTCCGGCCCGGACGTCCCGATGGATCCCGAGGTGTTCGCGGTCTGGTGGGACCTGATGCACTACCTGCCCGACGATCTCCTGGCCATGGCCGACCGGCTCGGGATGGCGGCCTCGCTGGAGATCCGGGCGCCGTTCTGCGATCACGAACTGGTGGCCTTCAGCCTGGGGGTCCACCCCCACCTCAAGACGCGCGGGTTCCGGCTGAAGGCCCTCCTCAAGGCGGCCGTCGCGGACCTGTTGCCGCCCGCGGTCCTGCGCGGGCGCAAGCGGGGGTTCATGCTTCCGATCGGCCGCTGGCTCCGGAGCACCTGGCGCGACCGGATGGAGGATCTCCTGTCCCTCCCCAGCGTCCGGCGGCGCGGCTGGTTCCGGCCTGAGGTGGTGGACGCCCTGAAGGCCGAGCACCTCTCCGGGCGCCGCAACCGCGCGGACCAGCTCTGGGCCCTCATGGTCCTGGAGGCGTGGTGTCGCCGGACGCTGGACGGGGTCCCCGGGGCGGGGACCCTGTTCGGGCCCCGGGCAGCAGCCGAGGCCGCGGCCCCGGCGAGAAAGGGTCCGTGAGGCTCCTCCTCGTCGCCGACGTGTCGCCCGTCGCCGTCCTCGGGGGCGGGGAGCGGGTCCTCCGGGAGCACGCCCTCCGCTTGCGGAAGCGCGGGCACGAGGTGACGGTCCTCTGCCGAGCCTCCGGGCGGAACGCGCCACCCGCCGTGCGGCTCGACGGGGTCGAGGTCCTTCAACTGCCCGCCGACCGGAACCGCCCCTGGACCTGGGTCTTCGGCGCCAGGTACCGCGCGGCCCGGATGGCGGCGCGCCTGGCCGCGGATGTGGTGATCGCGCACCAACCCATCATCGCCTCGGGCGTGGCGCGTGCCGGACGGGCGCCGCTGGTTTATGTGTTCCACTCCCCCGGGGGAGAGGAGTACCGGACCCGGCACCCGGCCGGCCCCCTGCACCGGGCGGCCGCGCTCCTGCTCCACAGGATCGAGGCCCGGGTCCTCGCCCGGGCCGACCGGGTCGTGGTCCTGAGCGAGTTCAGCCGGGATCAACTCGTCCGATGGCACGGCCTGGAGGCGGGGAATGTGCTCCGGATCCCCGGGGGCGTGGATCCGGGCGTCTTTCGGCCCGCCGAGGACCGGGCGGCGCTGCGCCGCCGTCTTGACCTGCCCTCCGGGGGCCCCCTGCTGATCACGGTCCGGAACCTGGTCCCCCGGATGGGTCTGGACGACCTGATCCGGGCGATGGTCGCGATCACCGGGGAGTTCCCGGGGGCGACGTTGCTCATCGGCGGGGAGGGTCCGCTCCGGGACGACCTGGAGCGGCTGGCCGAGGCGGCGGGGGTCGCCCGCAGTATCCGCTTCCTGGGGTACGTTCCGGAGGAGCGACTGCCGGACCTTCTCGCCGCGGCGGACCTGTTCGTCCTCCCCACGCGGATGTTGGAAGGGTTCGGCTTGGTCACGGTGGAGGCCCTGGCCTGCGGGACCCCGGTGGTCGGGACGCCCGTGGGAGCGACGCCGGAACTCCTGGGGCCGCTCGGGGCCGGGCTTCTCCTTCCAGGGGGCGGCGGCCCGGTGGCGCTGGCCGGAGGGATCCTCGCGCGCCTCCGGGCCGACGCGGCGGACCCGGCGGGAGCGGGCACCCTCCGGCGGGCCTGCCGGGAGCACGCGCTGGCTTACGATTGGGAGCGGGCCGTGGACGCCCTGGAGGGCCTGGTCCGCGATCTCGCGCCCCGGCCCTGCCCCTTCTGCGGGGAGGCGGCCGGCCGGCCGGTCCTCCGGGGCTCCGGTCGTGCGGTCATCGCCTGCGCGGGGTGCGGGACGTACCGCCGTCACCCCGCCCCGGATCCCGAGGCGCTCAGCCGGTACTACAGTGACGACTACGCCGCGCGCTTTTTGGCAGGGTCCGATCACCCTCGCCGGCGGGCGATGTTCGCCAGCCTCCTCAAGCGCCTCGGGCCTGGCCGGGGACGCCGGCTCCTGGACCTGGGGGCGGGAAGCGGTCTGTTCGTCCGGATGGCGCGCGAGGCGGGTTGGGAGGCGGATGGGACGGAGCTCTCGACCGAGAGCCGGGCGTGGGCCCACCGGCACCATGGCGTCGCCCTCCGCGATCCCGCGGAGCCTTTGCCCGGGAGCCGCTACGACGTGGTGAGTCTCCTGAACGTTCTGGACCAGGCACCTGATCCCGCCGCTCTCCTGCGCGCCGCCCGAGCGGTCCTCCGGCCGGGCGGCCGGCTCCTCCTGCGCGTTCCTAACGCTGCCCTCCACGTGCGCTGGATCCGGGCCACCGCCCGACTCGGGTGGGGGAGCCTCGCCGTCCTGCACGGATACGGCTTCACCCCCGCGAGCCTGAGAGCGGCTCTCCTGGCTCAGGGGTTCCGGGTCCTCGCCCTTCGGAACGCGGAGGTCGCGGAGGGGGCCGGGGTCCTGGCGCAGTTCGGGCCCCTGTCCGGACTCATCCGGGGGGCGCTGGCCGTCCTGGCGGGGATCGCCAGCGGGGTCTCGGCCGGCTGCCTCCTCTGGGGGCCCTCGCTGGAGGCGGAGGCGGAGAGGCTCCCGGAAGGGAAGCGGTGACGCACGTCGTCCACATCATTACTCGGCTCGACCGCGGGGGGTCCGCTGAGAACACGCTCTGGTCGGCCCTCGGGCTCACGGCCCGGGGATTCCGGGTGACCGTGCTGACCGGTCCCGGGGACGACCGCGCCTCGGCGCTCCTGCCACGGGTGGAGGCGGCTGGCGTCCGGGTACGGGTCCTGCCGGCGCTCCGCCCGGCGGTCCACCCGGGGCGCGACCTGAAAGCCTGCTGTGACCTTGTCCGGGCGCTGCGCCGGGACCCCCCGGATCTCGTCCATACCCACGAGTCGAAGGCCGGCATTCTCGGGCGCTGGGCCGCCCGCATCACCGGCTGTCCGCGGATCGTCCATACCCCGCACGGTCACATCTTCTACGGCCATTTTCCCCCGGCGCGGACTGCCTTCTACCTGATGCTGGAGCGCCTCGCGGCCCCGATCACGACCCGCCTGGTGGCCCTGACCCCCCGGGAGATCGAGGAGCACCTCGTCCGGGGCGTGGGCCGGAGAGAGCAGTGGGTCGCGATTCACAGCGGCGTGCCGCTCGAGCGATTTCAGGGCGTGACCCCGGATCCGGATGGTCTCCGTCGAGAGTTGGGCTGCCCATCGGGTGCCCGGCTGGTCGGCTCGGTGGGCCGCCTCGCGAGGGTCAAGCGGTACGAGGACTTGATTGCGGCTGTGGCGCGCCTCCCGCGGTCCGATGCCGTCTGCCTGATCGTCGGGGACGGGCCGGAGGCTGCCGGCCTGACCGCGGCTGCCCGGCTGGCCGGGGTGGAGCATCGGGTGCGGTTCCTCGGGTGGCGGGAGGACGTTCCGCGGATCGTGGCCTCCCTGAACGTCTTCGTCCTGCCATCGGCGAACGAAGGGATGGGCCGGGTGCTCGTCGAGGCCATGGCGGCGGGGGTGCCGGTCGTGGCGACCCGGGTGGGGGGAATCCCGTCCGTCGTTGCCGATGGTGAATGCGGACTGCTGGTGGAGCCGGGGGACGTGGCCGGCCTCGCGGGGGCGGTCGGAAAACTCCTGGCGGACCGCCCGCTGGCGG
>CAZRDA010000012.1:0-14415 GCA_964598715.1 uncultured bacterium
CGATTCTCCCCGGACTCCCGACAACGAGTGCGAAGTCAGGCACATCCCGGGTGATTACCGCGCCAGCCCCAATGAAAGCGTATCTCCCGATTGTGACGCCGCACACGATCGTGCAGTTCGCCCCGAGTGACGCCCCCTTCTTTACCAGGGTTGTCTGATACTCATCGCGCCGGATGATGTGGCTCCGGGGATTGATGACATTCGTGAAGACCATGCTCGGTCCGCAGAAGACGTCATCCTCAAGAATGACACCTGTATAGATCGAGACGTTGTTCTGAACCTTGACGTTGTTCCCCAGGCTGACGTGAGGGGAGACGACGACATTCTGTCCGAGGTTGCAGCCCTTCCCGATGCGGGAACCCGCCATGACGTGGGTGAAGTGCCAGATTTTCGTCCCCTCGCCGATTTCGCACGGCTCATCAATCACAGCGGTCTCGTGAGCAAAGTAGGCGCGGTTTGGCGGGGGGGAGAGGGCCAGGGGCTTCTGCTGCCCGCTGCTCAGGGAGTGCTGGCACGCAGTCAGCACTTCGAGAACGGCGAGCCCTTCCGCCCCATCCGTAAGGGGTCGTCGCCTGCTGGCCACACAGTCCAGGAAATGCCGGCACTCGGCCAGAAGGGGCTCGTCCTCGGGGAAGGGGACGGGTCGCCCGTCCACGCGGCGGGGCACCGGAATCCGGTCGACCCATTCCACACAGTGGTTGAAGACGGTGAGCTTGTGCTCCTTCGCAACGTCGTCGAACACGGCCATGCCACGATCACCGACAACGACCAACTTCTGCTCCTTGTACGGGTGAAGCCAGCTCACGAAAATGTGGCCCGTGACCCCGCTTGGGAACCGGAGGGTCGTGACCGTTACATCTGCTCGGTCCGGGTGGAGATAGCTGGCCCCGTGTGCATGAACCGAATTGGGGCGCTCTCCGAGGAGGAAGAGGATCACCGAAATGTCATGGGGCGCGAAGCTCCAGAGGATGTTCTCCTCGGTCCGGAACCGCCCGAGATTCAGGCGATTTGAATAGATGTACTGGATCCTGCCGAGGGTTCCTGCGTCAACGAGTTCCTTGAGCCTGAGTACGCCCGGATGATGCCGAAGAATATGGCCCACCATCAGGATGCGTTTCTCTCGGTCCGCAAGTTCGTTCAGGAATCGCGCCTCTTGGACCTCCAGAGCGAGTGGTTTCTCGACGAACACGTCTTTTCCGGCTTCCAGCGCTTGACGGGCCTGGGTGTAATGGTGGGCGGCTGGCGTCGCGATAACCACGGCCCGAACGCTCGGATCGTCGAGCAGTTCTGCGTAGGAAATGGAGGTCCGAAGGCCAGGGTATTGCTCGTGAAGACCAGTGAGGGTAGCCGGATTCGCATCGCAGACTGCACGCAACGCTCCCAGGGCGGCGAAACTCCGCACCAGGTTCTTTCCCCACTGTCCGCAACCCACGACCGCAACCGCCGAAGGATCGGATGGGTTGGATTGGGTTGACTCGGCGCGCGGCGAGTCATTCATCCGCCTATCCTCCGATACGAAGACTCCCGAGACATAAAGCTCCGACCCTGAAGGGGCGTTCCTGTCCAGACTGGAAATGGCGTAGAAACGGTGGCCTTCCCAGGGCCCCACAGGGACAGCCGCTCATCACCGCCGCCGCCGCCCAAAACAGCATCGCCAGGATTTCGTTCCGCAGTGGGTAGCCCTGCCGCGCTCACTCTGTGTTGGAGATGCCGTGAAGGCCGGGAGGGATGACCTCGTCCCCGGGGCCGATCCCCGTCGCCCGTAGGGCCAGGTGCAGCGCGTCTGTCCCGGAGGCGACCGCGACTCCGTGGCGGCATCCGCAGTAGGCGGCCACCTCGGCCTCCAGCGCCTCTCCCTCGCGGCCGAAGATGAACAACCCACTCTCCAGAACGCGGGAGACGGCCGTGTGGATTTCTCGCTGGAGCTCCTCGTACTCGGCCCTGAGGTCCAGGGGGGGACTCCAGCGTGGGCGAACATACTCCGACCTTTAACGGCAAGCAGTTATGGATTGCAAGTGCCTTGCCAAACCTAAATCGAGATCGTGACGGCTCGCCATGCGTTGGGTTCTATCCGGCTCGGCCGGCCTTCCAGCGGCCACAGTACCAAGAAAAGCCTATACGGACAAGGAGTTAGGTGTCGAGTATGAGCACATCGTTCCCTTGCGATGGATGAGCACATCGTTCACCTGGGCCTGCCCCTGTTCATGATGGTTGTCCGGAAGGAGGACAACCGAACGGACGAGGGCGAGCGGTCCTTTTTGCCGGTGGGAGATGGGGCTGGGGAGCCGGCGGGCCAAGCGGCCTCGTCGTTAGGCCGAACGGTCCGCTGGCAACTGAAGTGGGCGCAACGTTACCGGAGGGAGGATTCGATAGGGCAGGCGACCGGTCGCGGGCCCCGCAGCGGCAAGCAGGCAATGCCCCCGCGCGGCTGGAGGGCCTCATTGTGTGGGTGCGGAACCGCCTGCTCCGGAAGGGGCAGCGGCGGTCTGCCAGACGTGGCAATGCCTCGGGCCGCCCGACTCGCTGCCCTGCCTCCTGCGGGGCTGGGGGGTGGAGCCCATTTTCATCCCGTACCCAGCGCCTCAAGGACAGCGGCCAGAGACCCCGCGACCTTGGGGGGTTCATGGCCCAATTCCCGGCTTCGCGTGAACCCGTGTACCCCAGGTTTTGCCTCCATCAGCTTCCCCGTCGGATTCCCGTGGCCTGGGGAGGACCTGTCCTTGGGGTCGCCCCCCCCTGCTCACCGGCTGCCCCCCTCGCGCAGGTTTCGCTCAACAGCCTCGAGGCGCCGTCGGATGACATCTGCTTCAGGGTGGCCGGGCTCCAGGCCGGCCAGTATTGTGCGGAGCTGGTACCGGGCCTCCGCCCAAGCCCCACGGCGTTCGGCCACATAGACCAGGATCCATCGGGGGAAGACCAACCCTCTGTCCATCAGGAGGGCCTTCTGCGCTGCGGCCTTCGCCTCATCGAATCGTCCCAGCCGAAGGAGCGTCTCAGCCCGTTCGCCCTCCAGCAGGCCAGCGGCGGGCCCTCCGGCGATCAGCAGGCTCGCCGCGCGGGTGAGGGCTTCCAGGCGGTCCTCCAGAGCGGATGGCCCACCGGCGCGGTACATCTGCGCTAGCCCCAGCCAGGCGAGCGCGTTCTCCGGGTTCTCCGCTACCGCCCGACGCAACTCTGTGAGTGCACGCCCCCAGACTTCCGGGTCGCGCCGGTATGCATCGAGGTAGCCCAGGTCGGCCGCCGGGCGGGTAAGCCGGTACTCATGGTCCGCGATCAGGTTCGCGTAGCGTCCCCCCCGCCGCACGAACACCTGGGCCACGCGATCCCAGTACACGCGGGCCCACCCAGGGTGTCTGCCGATGTGGCTCATCTGGCGGACCGGGTCGGCATCGAGCACCAGGATCTCGACGCCATAGGTCGAGGTGATCTGGTCCAGGGCAACCGGGGATCGGTGAGCCTGCAGGTAACTCTCCAGGAGTGTCTCGTCGAACAGGACGCCGTCGTATCGCCCGTCAATGATGACTTGGTTGGCGGGCCATCGCCGCCAGATCAGGTAGCCGCCGAACTTGTAGGAGTTGTAGAGCCGGCCGTCGAGCTGGTGGCGCTCCAAGAAGTCAGCCGCTCCCTCGGGAAAGACATGGGGCCGCACGCCCAACTCGGGCCGGAACCGCGTTGTAAGAAGGGCCTGGTCCACGAGAGAGGCAGTCAGCACAAGCAGGCACGCCAGGGCCCCAGTCCGCTCCAACCACCGGGAGGACCCGCCGGGCCATCCTGCGGGCAGACGGCGGGCGACGCGCACAAGCGCGAGAGCCAGCAGGGGAAGGACGGCCAGGAAGAAGTAGGGGAGGGCCCGGTTCCGCAAGACGGCATACGTCCCCATGGAGAGAATAATCCCCCAGCCCACCGGATCGAAACGGCCCTCCCAGACCAGAAGCAAAGAGGCGGTGGCAGCGAAGGCGAGCAGCACGAGACACAGGACGATAATCACATCCCACCACACCGGGTCGAGCTGAGGGAGGACCCGTACGTCCATCCATTCCGTGAAAACCGTCAGGCGGGTCATGCTGTTCTGCCGGAACGGGAAGAGGAGCATGGAGGCGCCGTGCGGGTTGAGGAGGGCGGCAAGTGGGAGGCAGACGACGACAATGGCCAAGTGTTTCAGGCGCGCCCGGTCCAGGCGCAAACGCCCCCATCCCGGCTCCGTCCGAACGCCCGGCAGGAGGTTTGCCGCAAGAACGAGCCCCGGGAGGCCGAACCCGAAGACGAAGCTGGCGTGGATGTTGGTCCAGGCCACCTGCACGGGCAAGAGCGCATAGACGGCCCGAGGGGACGCGACCTGAAGCCGCAGGAGGATGGCCACCGTCGCGAGGAGCAGCAGGAAGCTGAAGATCTCCGGCCGCACGAGGAGACGGGGCCTCAGGCCCAGGCTCGCCACGAATACCAGCAAGACCGCGGCCAATGGGTGGAGGTCGCAGGCTCGCAGGACTCTGTACAGAGCCA
Source organism: uncultured bacterium (assembly GCA_964598715.1). Lineage (GTDB taxonomy): Bacteria > Methylomirabilota > Methylomirabilia > Methylomirabilales > JACPAU01 > JACPAU01. The sequence goes on from CAZRDA010000012.1 coordinate 4,501, forward strand.
GGGTGATCAGGAAGAGGAGGATGAGGCGAAGGAGGACCAGGCCCGGCACGCCGCCGGCGCGAAAGACCAGGGAGAACAGGATGTCTGCGAACCAGGAATACTTGATCCACTCGCGGCCGCCAGTGGTGAAGGCAAAGGGATCCTGGGCTGGCAGGGAGTGGCCGGTCAGGTAGAGCTCTCCTTGCTTCAGGTGCCACCAGGTGTCACCGTCACCCGAGGCGATCTCGAAGAAACCCAGCAGGATCAAGTGGGCAGCCAGTAGGAGGCCCAGAACGAAGGTGAGGAGCCGTGACGCAGTCACCTTTGAGTCCATCCCCCTGGCCGGCCTGTGAGGCTGTGCGTCGATCCACCTCAGTCGAGACAGAGGCGATCCCGGATTCTGCAAGAGGCAGGCCAGAGGGAAAAGAGGATGCCGGACTGGCACCCGGTTCCGCCGGCAAGGCTCGGGACAGTGTGGCTGCTGCGCAGGGAATCCGCAGGAGGATGTTGGACATGGCGGGGGCCGCGCGGGGTTATCTCCACCGACGTCGTCCCCCTGGGCGCGCGTCTCGCGCGTGACCGACTCCGCCAGTTTGCGAGAACCGTTCCGCTTCCCCCGCCTCCCATGGCAGGTCCCGACCAAGCCCGGCGTTCCTTTGGCACCCGTGGCTCCGGGGGCTTGAGTTTTTCAATCATCCGGACAGCATCGGTCGGGGCAAAACATTCGCGACCTTCCCCCTTCCCGTGACGTCGTTGGTCAGGCAGCAATCCACTTTCTCAGTGTAGGAAAATTGCCTCTCGCAGGCAAAGTTGTAAAGTGGAAACAGCCACCCTTCACAACCTGAGGGACAGGGTCAGGTACAGCGACTATTCCTTCCAGGGAGACCCCATACGGGAACTCCCGTGGCGCAAGAAGCATCATGCAAGCCCCGCCCCAATCAACGGGGAGCTGGAGAACGTGCGGTTCCTCAGGGCCGTCGGACCCGAGCCCTAGGACCCCATCGCCTTGGCGCTGGATAAGCGGATGCGGCTCGGCGAGATTGCCGCCCCAACGGCCGGCGACACGGGCCCGGTCAGGGCCAAGGTGCGCCTTCAGCACACGGAGAACGGGAAGGATAGCCGGCTTCCCGCCGCTGCGAGGGACCTGCCGAGGTTGCCCCACTGTGGCCCCGGCGTAGACCGGATTGCCCCGCACTGGACACCCTAGAACCCTTTAGAATGATGCGGCAGGTCCGAGCGCCCTTACGACGGCCTCGGCGAGGGCGGGGATGGTGTGGGCCGACGGGAGGATATCGGGACTCAGCCCGTACCGGCGGGCCGTCTCGGCCGTCACGGGGCCGATGCAGGCAATCCGGACACCGCGCAGGGTGGCCAGGAGGTCTTCCCCTTTCAGCATCTCGACGAAGTGCTCCACGGTGGAGGATGAGGTGAACGTCACGGCGGCGACGCGTCGGGCCTTCAGGGCCTCTCGCAGGGCGGCCGCGGCGGTGCGATCGGGGACCGTCCGGTACACCGGGATGACATCCACCGTGGCGCCGCGGCGGCGCAATTCCTCCGGGAGGGTCTCCCGGGCCACCTCGGCGCGGGGGAGGAGAAGCCGCTTGCCGGCCACCGGCTCCTCCACGAGGGCGGCCAGGAACCCCTCGGCCGTGAACTCCTCCGCAACCCGGTCGGCACGCATGCCGTAGGCGGCCAGCGCATCGGCAGTGGCCGGGCCGATGGCGGCGAGGCGGCACCGGCTCAGGGCGCGCCAGTCCAGCCCCCGCGCCGGCAGCCGCCCCGCGAAGGCCCGGACCCCATTCGCGCTCGTGAAGAGGACCCAGGCGTAGCTGTCGAGGCGCGCCAGGGCCTCATCCAATGGCGCCCATGACGCCGGCGGCTCGAGGGCAATGGCCGGGGTCTCCAGAACCTCCGCCCCGGCCGCCTCCAGGAGGCGCGCGAAGGTGTCCGCTTGCTCCCGCGCCCGCGTGACCACCACGGTCTTCCCGAAGAGTGGTCTTTGCTCGAACCAGCTGAGGGCCTGGCGGAGGCGGACGACTTCGCCCACCACCACGATGCCGGGCGGGAAGAGCCCCGCGGCCTCGACCTCCCGGGCGACCTCCGCGAGCGTCCCCACGATGGTCCGCTGCCGGGGCGTCGTCCCTGAGCAGATCACCGCCACCGGGGTTCCGGGGGCGCGCCCGTGGGCGATGAGTTTTCCCGCGATCGTGGGGAGCGTCTCCGTTCCGAGCGGGAAGACGAGGGTCCCGCTCCCCCGGCCCAGGGCGTCCCAGGAGAATCCGGGCTCCTCCGTGGGGGCCTCCAGGCCGCCGACAAAGGTGACCGTGCCGCTGAGGCCGGGGTGGGTGACCGGGATGCCGGCGTAGGCCGGCACCGCAATGGCCGGAGGAACCCCGGGGACCACCTCGAAGGGGCAGCCGGCGGCGGCAAGAGCCTTTGCCTCTTCCCCGCCCTGGGCCATCAGGGGGTCACCCTTCACGAGGTGGATGACCACCCGCCCGGCCCGGCAGTGCGCCACCAGAAGTCGGGTGATCTCCTCATGGGGGATGCGCGGCCCCGCCGCCCCGCTTCCCACGAGAATCCGCTCGGCATCCGGCCGGGCATGCTCGAGCAGCGCCGGGCTCAGCCAGGGATCGCAGATGACGAGATCGGCCTCCTCGAGACAGGCCTTCCCCCGCAGGGTGAGGAGGCCGGGATCCCCCGGTCCTGCTCCGATGAGATAGACCTTGCCCTGTCCAGGCATCCCCCTACCCTTGCGCTCCGGTCAGGTCCCGGAGGATCCGGTCGGCCCCCTGGGCAAGCAGGCGCTCGGCCAGGCCCGTCCCGAGGGACTCGGCCTCATGGGCCGGGCCGGTGAGGCTGTCCCGGACGAGGGCCTTCCCGTCCGGGCTGGCCACGAGACCGATCAGGATCAGGGTGTCTCCCTCCACTCTGCCGTAGGCGCCGATGGGGATCTGGCAGCTCCCCCCGAGCCGCCGGAGGAAGGCCCGCTCCGCCGTGACGGCGATGCGGCTCACCCGATCATCCAGCGCGGCCACGACGGCGGCCGTCGCAGGATCCCCCTCGCGGATCTCCAGGCCGAGTGCCCCCTGTCCGGGCGCGGGAAGGGAGACATCCAGGGGGAGGGGGATGGCCCCGTCCGGCCTGAGGCCAAGCCGCTTGAGGCCCGCCGCCGCGACGACGATTGCGTCGAGGTCCCCCTCGGTCAACTTGCGGAGGCGGGTGTCCACGTTCCCCCGCAGCGGAAGGACGCACAGATCCGGACGCCGGTGCAGGAGCTGGGCCTGGCGCCGCAGACTGCTTGTCCCGATCCGCGCCCCCGGTGGCAGCGCTTCCAGGGAGCGGGCCTCCCGGGCCACGAGAACATCCCCTGCCTCCTCCCGCACCATGATGGCCCCCAGGGTGAGGCCGGGGGGGAGCGAAGCCGGGAGGTCCTTCATGCTGTGGGCCGCCACCTCGATCCGGCCCTGGAGCAACGCCTCCTCGATCTCCTTGACGAAGAGCCCCTTCCCCCCGACCTTGGCGAGGGGGACGTCCTGGATCCTATCCCCGCTGGTCCGGATCACCGTCAGGTGCACCTGCAGGCCGGGGTGGCTCGCCTCCAGGGCGGCCGCCACCTGCCGGCTCTGGGCGAGCGCGAGCGGGCTTCCCCGTGTCCCCAGCCGGAGGCTTCCCCGATCGGCGGGTCCCAGGGATGAGCGGGTCTCCGCGGGCATGCGATTACCTTCCCCCGATGTTCCCGGCGGCCGCGCGCGTGGCCCGAGGGGGGGGAGAGCCCCGGCTCCGGGGACGGCCGCATCGAGCGGAGGAGGAGGTGGTGGTCACGCGCTTGGCGAGGCGAGTGCTGGCGGGCACGGGGATCAGGACCACCGTTCAGGCCGAGATGGACAGGGCCGCAGCAACGCTCCGCAGGGAGGGCGGCGGCTGACCAGGCGACCGGCGGCCCTGGCGGCTGCCGGGGGCGCGGGTGGGCGGCCTCACTGGTCCTGCCCCCCGCTCCCCTCCCGGAGCCCCTTCACCTCCGCCACGAAGTCGCTGGCGTCCTTGAACTGGCGGTAGACGGAGGCGAAACGGACGTAGGCCACGTCATCGAGGGCGTGGAGCCGCTGCATGAGGCGTTCCCCGATCTCGGTGGAGGCGATCTCCCGGTCGGGCTTCTCCGCCAAGAGTGCTTCCACTTCCTCCACGATTGCCTCCAACTGGTTCACGCTGACCGGCCGCTTCTGCGTCGCCTTCAGGAGCCCGCTCAGGATCTTGTTCCGGTCGAAGGGTTCCCGGCGCCCGTCCTTCTTGACCACCATGAACTGGATCTCCTCGATCCGTTCGTAGGTGGTGAAGCGGCGGTGGCAGTGGAGGCAGTGGCGGCGGCGGCGGATCACCGCCCCGTTCCGTCCCTCCCGCGAGTCCACCACCTTCTCTGTGTTGCTGCCGCAGAAGGGGCAGCGCACCGCACCCTCCAGGGGCTAGGGTCTCCAGATGCGAAGTGGCGTTTCCGCTACTGGCCTTGGCCGCGCCTCCAGCGAAGAGGGCGGCGGGCGCCCGCTGTAGGAGAGCCCTGCGAGCCGGCAGGTGCGCTCGGTCACGGGGCCGGGCTAGGCACGGGGGATCTGCTGGCCGAGCCGACCGATCAGCCGCATCCAGCGCGCCTGGTCCGCCGCGGTGCGCAGGCGCTCGAGGGCGACGCCGGCCTGGTGCACCTCGCCGGTCCCCCCCATCCAAGCGATGTGCCCCTCGCCCCCGACGAGCCCGAAGGGGGTCTCGATCTCCACCGTGATGCCCGCCCCGGGGGCCATGGACTCTTCCAGGGAGAGGAGGAGCCCCGCGCTTGACACATTGAGGGTCTCGACGACGAGTCGTTCGTGCACGGCCTGCGGCTCGCACCAGGCGGGGAGGCGGGCCGGGTACCGGGGGTGGCGTCGGCTGTAGGGGGGGAAGACCCCGGTCTGGGCGAAGAAGGCGGCGACGAGCCCGCCCCGGCGCTGCCCTGGCTCTCCCGTGGCCTCGACCCAGAGGCGGGTGGCCAGGTCCCGGAGAGGAAGCGACGCATCGGCTGCCAGATCCTGGAGGGTCTTGCGGAGGGCCCTGGTGGCGGTGATGGCGAGGATCCCCCCATCCCGGGTGGCCAGGGCGTAGACCCCCGGGCCGGCGGGCACCTGGCTCCAGTCCTGAGGGGGAAACGGCAGCCAGGGTTCGAGGCTGAGCGGGCCCCGTTTCGACTCGGGCGCTCGCGCCTCCCTGCGCTTCGGGGCCGGCGTCTCAGCCTCGAGCCGCGTGAGGCGGTGCCGGTCCTCGGCGGAGAGCGGAAATTCCGCGCGGCACATGGGGCAGGAGACCGTCCGCCGGGCCAGGTACTGCGCGGGGTACCCCCGAATCTCAAACCCGCAGGACATGCAACGGACAATCTCCACCGGATGGGCTATCGTCACTCGCGTTTGCCCCTCACCTGTCGCTGCGCCACCGGTGTTCCCCCTCCCGCCCCGGCCGCAAGCATCATCCGTGCCAGCCCCGCGAGCCTCCGTTGGCCCGGTGGCCGAGGGCTGCCCGCACGCGTCCGGCAGCGTTCAGGCGCGCTCTGGCCTGCGCGCGAGGCGCTCGGGGTAGAGGGGGAACGCCCGGCAGAGTTCCCGGACCTTGGCCGACACCTGCGTCAGGCGCGCGGCGTTCTCCGCCTCCTGGAGCACCTCCGCGATGAACTGCCCGATGAGGCGCATCTCCTCCACCCCCATTCCTCGGGTCGTCACGGCAGGGGTCCCGATCCGGATACCGCTGGCCACGGCCGGCGGCTGGGGGTCAAAGGGGATGGTGTTCTTGTTCACCGTGATCCCGGCCTTCCCGAGCGCCGCCTCCGCCACCTTCCCGGTGAGCCCCTTCGGCCGGAGGTCCACCAGGATCAGGTGGGTGTCGGTCCCCCCCGCCACCAGGCGGAAGCCCTGCCGGAGGAGTTCCTCCGCCAGCGCGGCGGCGTTGGCCACGATGCGCCGCTGGTAGGTCTTGAACTCGGGGCGCATCGCCTCCTTCAGGGCGACGGCCTTCGCCGCGATGATGTGCATGAGGGGCCCGCCCTGCATGCCCGGGAAGAGCGTCTTGTTGATGGCGGGGGCGTAGGCGGCCTTGCAGAAGATCATCCCGCCCCGGGGGCCGCGTAACGTCTTGTGGGTCGTGGTGGTGACGAACTCCGCCAGCGGGACCGGGTTCGGGTGCAGCCCTGCCGCCACGAGCCCGGCGATGTGGGCGATGTCCACGACCAGGAGCGCCCCCACCTTGTCGGCGATCTCCCGGAACCGAGCGAAATCCAGCGTCCGCGGGTAGGCGCTCCCCCCCACCATGAGGAGCTTTGGCCGGACCTCCTCCGCGCTCTTCGCCAGGGCGGCGAAGTCCACCTGCTCGGTCTTCGGGTCCACGCCGTAGGGGACGACCTTAAAGAAGCGGCCGGAGAAATTCACCGGGCTGCCGTGGGTCAGGTGCCCTCCGTGTGCAAGGTTGAGGCCCATGTAGGTGTCGCCCGGCTGCAGGACCGCGAAATAGACCACCATGTTGGCCTGAGACCCCGAGTGGGGCTGGACGTTCACGTGCTCGGCGCCGAAGAGCGCCTTCGCCCGGTCAATGGCCAGTTGCTCGGCTTCATCCACGCACTCGCAGCCCCCGTAGTACCGCTTCCCGGGGTAGCCCTCCGCGTACTTGTTGGTCAGGGGGGAGCCGGCGGCCTCCATCACCGCCTCGCTGACGAAGTTCTCGGAAGCGATGAGCTCCAGGCCGTCCGCCTGCCGCGCCGTCTCCCGGTGGATGATGGCCGCGATCTCCGGGTCCATCTCCTCTAGCCGCATTCGCACGCTCCTCTTTTTGGTGGTGGCCGTCCTGCCCGCCCGTCGCCTCATACCGTTTCCAGTCGCTCCCGCAGATCCCGGGGGAGGGTAAAGAGCCGCGCGTGGGCCTCAGGGGAGTAGAACCGAAGCCCCCCCGGCTCGGCCGCCGGCCGGGCGAGGCGCGCCGCGAATCGCTCCTCCAGGAGGGCGGGTTGCGGGTGGAGCACCGCCTCGTCATCTGCGGCCACCAGGAAGCCCCACTCCGCCCGGAAGGAGGGGATGTAGGTGCTGTAGGAGCGGCAGTGGGGGAAGATGGGCCGGAGGGCCCGACAGATCGCGGCGTGCCCCTCCCAGTCTCCCAGGTTAAGCTCCAGCGCCTGCATGGCCAGGATTCCCGGCTCGCGGAGGCGGGAGCGGATGGCCCGGTAGGTCTCGGGGCCGAAGTCCGCCGTCGCCGGATCGGTGATGTCCACCACGATCACGTCGAACGTCCCCGGGTCCTCCCGCAGGAAGACCCGCCCCTCCTCGTGCACCAGGCGGACCCGCGGGTCGTCGAAGGCCCCCCGGTGCCACTCGGGCAGGTGCTCCCGGCAGAGGGCCACGACCTCCTCGTCGAGGTCCACCATGACGGCCTCCTCCACGAGGCTGTGCCGGAGGACCTCCCGGAGCGTCGCCCCCTCCCCGCCGCCGATAATCAAGACCCGGCGCGGGGCGGGGTGCATGAGCATCGGTGGGTGGACGAGGGATTCGTGGAAAATGTGTTCGTCGAGGGCGGCGGACTGGATGCGCCCGTCCAGGATGAGCATCTTCCCGAACTTGGCGCTTTCCAGGATCTCCACCACCTGGAACTTGGTCCGCCCGAAGTAGCGTCCGTGCTGGTAGGCGTAGGCGTGCGCCTCGAACTCGTCAATCCGGTCAATCAGCCAGTGCCAGGTGCGCTCCAGCGTCATGGCGAACCTCTCGGCGGGCGGCGCGCCGTTCGGCACCAGGGGGGGCCGGTCGCGCCCGGAGAGAAGGCGGTGCAGCCTCCTCTCCGCGGAAAACGGCAGGGGGAAGGGGGCCTGAAACCCTGCAAAAAGCCTCGCAAAAGCGAGCGAATCCTACGGGAAAGCACCCTGGTTGTCAAGGCTGAGGGGGGCGGCCGAGCCTCAGGGAGCGAAGCCGAAGGCGAGGACCGTGGGGGGCAGGTTCGTATAGCGGACGCGGCCCAAGTGATCCTGGATCCGGTAGATCTGGCCGCCCGCATCCCGGGGCGCCACCTTGAGGCCGGTGATGGGGTGCCTCCCGCCGCGCGCCCAGTAGCGACCCTGGACCCGGCGGACGTACTCCCGGGTCTCGGCGAAGGGGGGGATCCCCCCGAACCGGTGAACGGCCGCCTCGCCCGCGTTGTAGGCGGCGAGGGCGAGGGGGAGGTTGCCGGCGTACACGTCCAGGAGGCGCCGCAGGTAGCGCGCCCCCCCCTGAATGTTCTCCGCCGGGTCGTAGGAGTCCCGCACCGCAAATCCCGCAGCCGTCGCCGGCATGAGCTGCATCAGGCCCCGGGCGCCTCGCCGGCTGGTCGCACCGGGGTTGAAGGCCGATTCCACCTCGATGACGGCGGTGAGTAGCCGAGGGTCGAGCCCCTGCCGCGCGGCGGCCGCTTCAATAAAGGGCTGGAAGCGGCGCTGTGCCTCGGCCTCCGGGGGGGCGGCCGGGAGGCGCTTCATGATCGGGTTGCGGGGGATGTTGGTGAACAGGAGACCCCCTCGGCCATCCCGCGCGGCGCGGAGGGCGTCCTGCCCCCCGGCGGGACCGGGTCCCAGCAGGGCGAGCAGGAGGATGGACGCGGAGACTGCGCTGAAACGCATCAGGGACCTCCGGGCCGTCGGAAGTGCAAGGCCCGTTCCAGCAGAGGGCGGCCGACAGCGGGTGGGACCCGGCGCAAGTGATGTACAGAGCGACACTCTAGCAGAGTGTCACCAATCATTCTATACGAGTTCAGGTGATTGCGCATCTACCGCCGCGGAGGTGCCCGCGCTATAATCCGCCGACGCGCGCCACGGAGGGGAGGAGGGGAGGGAGCGTATGGCGGAAGAGCCGGGCCCGCTGTTCGTCGCGCTGGTGGCCATCATGGCCCGCCTGCGGGGGCCGGGGGGCTGTCCCTGGGACCGCGAGCAGAGCCCCTCCTCCATCGCCCCGTACCTGCTGGAGGAGACATACGAGGTCCTGGAGGCAATCGGGGAGGGGAAGGCGTCTCGACTCCGGGAGGAGCTGGGCGACCTTCTCCTCCAGGTCGTGTTCCACGCCCAGATGGCGGCGGAGGCCGGGGAGTTCACCATCGCCGATGTCCTGAAGGGGATCACCGAGAAGCTCGTCCGCCGCCACCCCCACGTCTTCGGCACAGGGGAGGCCAGGACCGCCGCCGAGGTCCTCGCCCGCTGGGAGGCCATCAAGCAGCACGAACGGCAGGCGAACGGGGAGCCGGTCTCCGCCCTCGCCGGGGTCCCGCGGACGTTACCGGCCCTCCTGCGCGCCCACCGGCTCCAGGAGAAGGCCTCCCGGGCAGGGTTCGACTGGCCGGCGCTCACCCCCGTGCTCGAGAAGGTGGAGGAGGAGTGGGCGGAGCTGCGGAGCGCACTGGCATCCGGGAAGGCCGCGCGCGTCGAATCGGAGTTCGGGGACCTGCTCTTCGGCCTCGTGAACCTGTCGCGATTTGTGCGCGTCAACCCCGAGATGGTTCTCACGGGCGCAACAGAGCGCTTCCTCCGCCGGTTCCACTACATCGAGGCCGCCCTGGCGAAGCGGGGCAGGACCCCCCGCGAGAGCACCCTGGAGGAAATGGACCTCCTGTGGGAGGAGGCGAAGCGCCTCGAGGCGGAGCGAGACGACCGGCTCGCCCCGTAGGGGTGGCGAGGCCTGGAATGGGCCTTGCAGCCGCTGCGGGGAATGATCGTCTGGCGCCCGAATTCCGTCCAACCACGTGACGGGGCTCGCCCAGGTCTCCTGAGGCTAGGCGTGCTTGTCCTGCTCCTTCTGGCAGTCCTGGGCTTCCCTCCCCAGGTGACCGAGAGCGAGGAGGGCGGGGGGAACGGTCGCACGGTTTCCCCGGCTCCGGATGGGGCGGGTGCCCCAGGCCGGAATGGCGGAGCGTTGC
>CAZRDA010000013.1:0-14274 GCA_964598715.1 uncultured bacterium
GCGCCTTTGACTACATCGTGAAGCCGCTGGATCTCAAGTACCTGGAGCGCAGCCTTTGGTACAAGATCACCACGATGCTCATGAAGTAGGGCGTGAGACCCGGTCCCCGGGTCCCGGGTGGGCCGGCCGGCGGACCGACCCCCCGGTCTTCTCCAACTGTTGCTGACCCGTTTTGCCCATGTTCCAGAAGATCCTCATTGCCAACCGCGGGGAGATCGCTCTCCGGATCATCCGGGCCTGCCGCGAGCTGGGGACGCGGACCGTGGCCGTTTTCTCGGAAGCGGACCGCGCCGCTGCCCATGTGAGGATCGCCGACGAGGCCTACCCGATCGGTCCGGCCCCCTCCTCCGAGTCATACCTCCGGATGGACCGGATCCTGGAGGTGGCACGGCAGAGCGGCGCCGAGGCCGTCCATCCGGGCTACGGGTTCCTCGCGGAGAACCCCGCCTTCGCCGCCGCCTGCGAGACGGAGGGCCTGGTCTTCATCGGGCCCTCCGCCCGGACCCTGACCCTCTGCGGCTCCAAGACGGCAGCCCGCCGCCTCGCGCGGGAGGCGAATGTCCCCACGATTCCGGGGACCGACCGGGACCTCTCGGACGAGGAGGCGGCCGCCCTGGCCCCACGGATCGGCTTCCCCCTCCTGATCAAGGCGGCGGCCGGGGGTGGGGGCAAAGGGATGCGGATCGTCCGGGAGCCGGGCGACCTGCCCTCCGCGCTCAGAGCTGCCCGCTCCGAGGGGCAGTCCTCCTTCGGGGACCCGGCGGTCTACCTGGAGAAGTACCTGGAGCGCCCGCGCCACATCGAGATGCAGATCCTGGCCGACGGCGCCGGGCACGTGATCTACCTGGGGGAGCGGGAGTGTTCCATCCAGCGGCGACACCAGAAGGTGGTGGAGGAGGCCCCTTCCCCGTTCGTGGATGAGGCGCTCCGCCGGAAAATGGGTGAGGCGGCCGTGGCCATCGCCGCCGCCGCGGGCTACCGGAACGCCGGGACGGTGGAGTTCCTGGTGGACCGGAACCGAAACTTCTACTTCCTGGAGGTGAACGCGCGGCTGCAGGTGGAGCACCCCGTGACGGAGATGGTGACGGGCCTCGACCTGGTGAAGGCCCAGATCGGCATCGCCGCCGGGGGCTCACTCCCCGTCCGCCAGGAGGAGATCCGGGTGCGGGGACATGCGTTGGAATGCCGGATCTCCGCGGAGGATCCGTCCCGGAACTTCATCCCCTCGCCGGGGCGCATCGCCGTCTTGCGGCGCCCCGGGGGGCCCGGGGTGCGGGACGACAGCGGGATCTACGAGGGCTACGAGGTCCCGGTCCACTACGACCCCCTGATCGCCAAGCTCATCACCTGGGGGGAGAGCCGGGCGGAGGCGATCCAGCGGATGCGCCGGGCCCTTCAGGAGTACACGATCCTCGGCATCCAGACGACCATCCCGTTCCACCGCCGGGTGATGGAAGACCCGAAGTTCCTGGCGGGGGAGGTGGACACGACGTACGTGGAGGCCCTCCTGGCGTCCCTCCTTCCGCCGAGTGACCGTAACCGGAGGGCCGCCATCATCGCCGCTGCCCTGCACGCCTACCTCCAGGACCAGGAGGCGGCGGCCGCCCGGCCGCAGGGACCCGCAGCGGCCGGGAGCCGCTGGCTCAGCGCCGCCCGCCAGGACGCTCTGCGCCGCCACTGAGTCGGCCGCTGCCGCGGCGGCCGGGTTTCCGCCATGGCCTACATCGTCTCGTGCGAAGGCAGGGAGTACACGGTCGAGGTGGCGCGGCAGGGACCGCGCTACGTGGTGACCTTTGAGGGCACCCCGACCGAGGCGGACCTCTGCCGGGTCGGCCAGTGCCTCTACTCCCTCCTCCTGGGACCCGAGGCGTACGAGGTGGATGTCCTGGCCGAGGGGAGTCGCCTCTCCCTCACGGTGAGCGGCGAGGCCTACCAGGTGGAGGTGGCCGACGAGCGGGAGCGGCGGTTGCGGCGAACAGCTGCCAAGGTCGAGGGACGGGCCGGGCGGCAGGAGGTCAGCGCGCCGATGCCGGGGAAGGTGGTCGCCGTCCTGGTGAACGTGGGCGAGGAGGTCAAGGCGGGCCAGGGCGTGGTCGTCGTCGAGGCCATGAAGATGGAGAACGAACTCAAGGCCGCCGGGGGCGGCCGCGTGATGGAGGTGCGCGCAGTGGCCGGGAAGGCGGTGAACGGGGGCGAGGTCCTGGTCGTGATCGAGTAGGGGGAAACGATGGCGGAGCGGGACAAGAGCCAGGAGCGCCTGCGGGGAGCCGCCGAGCGGTGGGAGCGGGAGACGGTGGCCCGGAGTCTGGAGAGGGCCCCGGAGCGGAAGGGAGCCTTCGCCACCCCTTCCGGGCTGCCCCTGAAGCGGTGCTACACCCCGCTGGACCTCGCCGGGCGCGAGGACGCGGAGCGGCTGGGGTTTCCCGGGGAGTACCCCTTCACCCGGGGGGTTCAGCCGACCATGTACCGGGGCCGCCTCTGGACGATGCGCCAATACGCCGGCTTCGCCACGGCCGCGGAGACCAACCGGCGGTTCCGCTACCTGCTCGAGCAGGGTCAGACGGGGCTGTCGGTCGCCTTCGACCTGCCCACGCAGATCGGCTACGACTCGGATGACCCCCGGGCGGACGGGGAGGTGGGGAAAGTTGGGGTCGCCATTGACGCGCTTCAGGACATGGAGGCGCTCTTCCAGGGCATCCCCCTGGACCGGGTGAGCACCTCCATGACCATCAACGCCACCGCCGCGATCCTGCTGGCGATGTACGTGGCGGTCGGGGAGCGGCAGGGGGTCCCCGCGAAGGCGCTGGCCGGGACCCTCCAGAACGACATCCTGAAGGAGTACATCGCCCGGGGGACCTACATCTTCCCGCCCGGGCCCTCCATGCGCCTCATCACCGACACCCTCGCCTTCTGCGCCGCCGGGATGCCGAAGTTCAACCCCATCAGCATCAGCGGCTACCACATCCGGGAGGCGGGGGCGACCGCCGTGCAGGAGGTGGCCTTCACCCTGGGGGACGGGATCGCCTACGTGGAGGCGGCCATCCGGGCGGGGCTTGCCGTGGACGCCTTCGCCAGCCAGCTCTCCTTCTTCTTCAACGCGCACAATCATTTCTTCGAGGAGGTCGCGAAATTCCGGGCGGCCCGGCGATTGTGGGCGCGGGTCATGCGGGAGCGCTTCGGGGCCAAAGACCCCCGCTCCTGGATGCTCCGCTTCCACACCCAGACGTCCGGGGTGACCCTCACCGCGCAGCAGCCGGAGAACAACGCCGTCCGGGTGGCGCTCCAGGGGCTCGCGGCGGTGCTGGGCGGGACCCAGTCGCTGCACACGAACGCCCGGGACGAGGCGCTGGGCCTCCCGACGGAGGCGGCGGCTCTGCTCGCGCTGCGGACGCAGCAGGTCCTGGCCCACGAGAGCGGGGTGGCCGACGTGGTGGACCCGCTCGGCGGATCGTACTTCGTCGAGGCGCTCACCGATGCCGTCGAGGCCGAAGCAGCGGCGTACCTGGAGAAGATTGACGCTCTGGGCGGGATGCTGCGGGCGATCGAGGTCGGCTACGTGCAGAAGGAGATCCAGGAGGCGGCCTACCGGCAGCAGCGGGCGGTGGAGACGGGCGAGCAGGCGGTCGTCGGCCTCAACGCCTACACCCAGGAGGAGCCGGTGAAGATCCCGGTCTTCCGGGTGGATCCAGCAGTCGAACAGGAGGCCAGGCGCCGCCTGGGCGCGCTGCGCGCCCGGCGCGATCCGGCGGCGGTCGCGCGCGCCCTGGCCGACCTCGAGCGGGCCGCCCGCGGGAGCGAGAACCTGCTGTCGCGCATCCTCGCGTGCGTCAAGAGCGACGTCACTGTCGGCGAGATCTGCCACCGCCTGCGCGCCATCTTCGGCGAGTACGCCGAGAGCATCACCATCTGACGCGCCGGCCGAGAGCGCGCCTGAGCCCGGCAGCCGAGCGGATCGCCACCACGCAATGATCAAATGATCGGAAAGATTCACCACATCGCCATAGCCGTGAAGGACCTCGAGGCGTCGACCCGGACCTTCGAGCAGATTCTGGGCGTCCCCCCCTCCAAAGTCCAGGAGGTCCCGAGCGAGAAGGTTCGGGTAGCCTTTTTCCCGTTCGGCGGTGCCGAAGTCGAGCTGGTCCAGGGGCTCGGCGCCGACAACCCGCTCGCCAGCTTCATCGCGAAGCGGGGGGAGGGCATCCACCACATCTGCTTCGAGGTGGATGATCTCCAGGGGACCCTCGACCGCCTGGCCGCCGCCGGCCTCCCCCTCCTCGACCGCACCGGGAAGCCCGGTGCCTGCGGCCAGGTGGCGTTCCTGCACCCCAAGGGGGCGAACGGGGTCCTGATCGAACTGCTCCAGAAGCCGGCCTGAATGAAGATTTCCCTTGACTCGGCTCCCTGTGGACAAGTATGTGGACAACTAGTAGACAGAGCCGTGGATGACTCTAGACGTCGCTCCCTCAAGTGAGAGTAACCGGTGAACCCTGATGTTGCAGTGGAGAAGACCCCGGCGATGAGGCGGGCATACCTGCTCTTCTTCTGGCGGGTTCTGCTGCTCGTCCTCCTCGCCGGGTCGGCACTGGCCGGCTGCAGCAGCACGGGGGTGAGCCCCGCCACCGCGACAGCGCCCAAGGGCGAGACCGGCATCCCCGCCACCGCCGAGGCTGCTCCGGGCGCGCTCCCCCCAGCTTCGCAGCGCCCCGAGGTAGGCAGCGGCCCCGCAGCGACTGCGCCCCGCTCGGACGACCGTCGGGGCTACGTCGTCCTCGTGGATGGGATCCGCATCATCATTGATTTGGCCGACGGGGAGGTGAGGAAGGACGCCCTCATCGCCATTACCCGCCGCGAGGCCCTGACCCACCCGGTGACCGGAGAGGTTCTCGGCGAGTTCATCCAGGAGGTCGGGCGCGCCCGCATCGTGGAGGTCCAGCCGAAGTTCTCGGTGGCCGAACTGATCGGCTTCAAACCCGGCCTCGCCGTTAAGCCCAGGGACCGGGTCACCGTCCTTCCGGGGGGTTCCTGAACCCCGAGCAGGTCCCCTTCCATTGAACCGGGTTGACAAGCCGACTCTCGCATGGTAACCGTCAGGAACACTTTTCTTTCCGTTATCTTTTGAGGCGTCGTATGTCCTGGGCCTGCCGCCTGAGATCCCTCTTGCTCCTGCTGTTCGCCGTGGCCCTCGGCTTTCCAGCCGCAGAGGCCCAGACCGTCTCGCTGAGCAGCGCCGTGGACGAGGCGGCCCGCCGGGTGGCCGAGGCCTTCCCGAAGGCCCGCGGGGCGGTCCTCGATGTCCTCCCGACCGGCCAGCTCCTGCTCGATGTGACGAAGGCGGCCGGCGTCTACCCCGGCCTCGAGCTGGAGATCGTCCGGGAAGGGGAGCCGTTCAAGCACCCGGTCACCGGTGAAATCCTGGGTCGGATGGAGAAGGTGCTGGGCCTGGCCAGGGTCACGGAGGCGCAGGAGAAGTTCTCGCTGGCCGAGGTGGTGGAGCGTGCGGGGGGGGAGAGTCCGGCGCGCGGCGACGCCGTCCGGGTGACGGGCGCCCGCATCCTGCTGGGCCTGGGGAAGGTCGAATCGAGCCCGGACATGGAGGCGGTCGCGCGGTCCGCGTCGCGTGACCTGGCCGTGGCGCTCGCTCGCACCGAGCGCTTCGAGGTCCTGGACGACCGGCGGCTCCGCTCCACGCTGCTGAAGGCTGGCATTAAGGAAGAGGTCCCCCTGGGCGACCCGCGGGCCCTGGAGTACCTGCGGAAGGAGCTGCGCATCCACGCGCTTGCCCTGCCGCGCCTGACGGTCCTGGAGGGGCGAACCGTCGTGGATGTGCAGGTTCTCTCGGGCGTCACCGGCGCTTCGCTCACCCAGGCCAGCGTGGAGGTCAAGGGGGCGGCCGTCGCCGCAGCGAAAGGCACGCCCGGCCCGGCCTCCGCCCCCCCCGCGGCGCCACCGACGCCGGCCCCTCCGCTCCAGAGCAAGGCCGACCTCCCGCCGCCGGCCTGGGTCGGCCCGCGGAAGGAAGGGGGCGTCGGGATCCCGCTGCCGCTCAATCCTCCCGGCATCAGCCGCCAGGGGGAGATCGTCCTCGGGCCCGAGTTCGAGACCCAGATGGTCGGGATGGCGGTGGCGGACTTCCTCGGGACGGGCGGCAAGCAAGCGGCCGTGGCCAGCGGCCAGAAGATCTGGCTCTATGCCATCGAGGGGAAGAACTTCCGCAAACTCTGGGAGAGCGCGGAGGAGCCCGGCTTCAACATCCTGGCTCTAGACGCCGCTGACCTGAACGGCAACGGCCGGGCCGAACTGTTCGTCACCAACTATTCCGTCGAGCGGCGCATCCCTTCCTTCGTCCTGGAGTGGGAGGGGAATGAGTTCAAGCAGGTCTGGAAGGCCTACGACCAGTTCTTCCGGGCGGTCCAGGTCAAGCCCTCTGGGGAAGTGGAACTCTACGGACAGGGCGCGGGGTCAACGAGCCTCTTCTACGGGCCGGTCCGGCGGTACCGGTGGGACGGGAAGAACTACGTTCCCACCGGCTCACCCCTTGATCTCCCTTCGAAGGCCTCCCTCTACGGCTTCCTCCTGGCCGACGTGGATGGGGACGGCTCCCGGGAGTACGTGATCCTGGACCAGAACGACTACCTCCGCGTGTATGACCTCCAGGGCCGCCAGAAGTACCGGGCTAATGACCGGTTCGGCGGCTCCGAGGTGGTCATGGCCTTCCAGCTTCCGAATGCCAGCGGCAAGAACGTCGAACCCGAGCCGATTCCCTTTCAGGGCCGCCTCTTCGTGCAGGATGTGGGGGACGGCCGCCGGGAGCTCGTCGTGTATGGCAGCGTTCCGACCACCGGGTACCTGATGCCCCGTTCCCGCTATTACGACCGGGGAAAGATCTACGGCCTCCGGTGGAACGGTCTGAGCCTCCAGCAGGCCTGGGAGACCACCGAGTTCCCGGGCCACATCGCCGACTACGCCCTCGTGGACCTGGACGGAAGCGGCGCACGGGACTTGGTGGTCCTCGTCAGCAGCACCGGTCTCCTGAACAGGGGAAAGGGGACGCTCTTCGCCTACGCCTTTCCCCGCTAGGGGTGGGGGATGAGGCCCCAAATCGAAAAAATCTCTTGACAAGCCCTCGGGAAGGAAAATAGGTTAACCTTTACTTACAGGCGGGCGCCGCGGCTCGCGCAAAAAACAAGGCGTTCGCTTCAAAAAATTCGGGTGCGTGGATGGTCGCAGGGGAAAATGCTTCCTGCTGCGTTAGTCGGTCTTTCGAGAGGGATTTCATCAGAGAAAGGGGGGAGGCCGGCGCAGAAAGCCAGAACGGCAGTACAGCACCACCAGGACACCTCGCCATTTTTCTTTTGGCCAAAGTGGGGCGTATTGGAGGGTAGATGATGCGAAAGCTCTTCGTTGCCTTGCTTGTGGGAGCGGTGGCTGTGGGATTGGCCGCGCCTGCCTACGCGGCGGATCTGAAGTTCACGGGAGCGTATCGGTTCCGGTTCCAGTTCGACGAGAATCTGCCTTGCTTTGGGGACTCGACGTTGGCCGACTGCGACGGCCATGACTTCCAGTCCAGGTTCCGGCCGCGGTTCGAGGTCGAGACCGAGGGGGGGGTCAAGGGCGTCATCTACCTGGAGATCGGGGACCTGCGGTTCGGCACCACCGCCAAGGGCACTGACAGCGCCGCTGGCACCAACAGCAGCCGGGGGAGCGTGGGTGGCGCCGGTGCCGACGCCGTGAACATCGAGACCAAGAACGCCTATATTGAATTCCCGCTCCCGGCGACGCCGCTCCGGCTGCGAGCCGGCGTCATGGGCTTCTACACCTCGAAGGCCCTCGTGCTGGATGACGACGGACCAGGGCTCACCCTCTACGGGAAGGTGGCCGAGGTGGTGGATCTGAAAGCCTGGTGGTACCGCGCCAACAGCACCGTGGCGGTGAACGCCCAGGGGCAGAACGCGCGCGATATCTACGCCGTTGACGTGACCCTGAGCCCGTTGAAGGACCTGAGCCTGAACGGCTACCTCCTGTACGACCACGACATGGAGATCGCCCCGACGGGCAAGGGCTACTGGTTGGGGCTCGGGGCGAAAGGCAATTTCGGGGTTGTCCGGTTTGACGCGGACTTCGTGTATGGAACGAAGGAAACCGCCGTTGCAGGCGTTGACAAGAAGGGCTATCTCTTCGACGTCGGCGTCGGCACGGCTATCGCCGGCATTGACCTCGAGGCGCGCCTCTGGTACGCCACCGGGGACGAGAACAACGGCGGGGACAACGAGGGCTTCCCGTCCCTCTACTCGGGCGCCAACGACCATTTCAGCGGGGCCCAGATCTGGGGCGGTAACACCGCCATTGACATTGACGACAACATTGCCAACAGCCCCGAGAACACCATGGGCATCGGCGTGATCGCCCGCTTCACCGCCAGCCCGTCGTTGAAGCTCAGCGGCAACATTCACTACATTGATACTATTGAGACGGGAACCGCCGCTTTGCCGTCCCCCGCTGGCGATGGGCGCATTTTCGGTGTGTCCTCCATCGGGTTTGACGTCGGCGTCAGGATGGACTACACCCTTGCCAAGGGTCTGGTGTTCACAGTGACGGCGAGCCGCCTCTTCCTGGATGATGACACGTCGATCAGCGGCACCACGTTCGACGATGTCACCAAGCTGGCCGCCGTCGTGAACTACGGCTTCTAGGACTCGGTTCGGTTTCGTTCCGTCGTTTTCGAAGGCCCGGGGGTTGTCCCCCGGGCCTTCGCTTTCCCGGGTCCGGTGCGGGATCGGCCGCCGCTCGGGGGGCTCTTTCGCTGGGAACCGGTGATGCCGCCCGATGGTTCATACCGACAGAGGCGCCTGGTTGCGAGGAGGGGGGGAAGGCGATGCGGTTCAATTGGTCAGCACACGGCGGGGCAGGGGTGCTGCTGGCGCTCGCGGCCTGCGGGACGACGCTCCCGAGCCCGCTGGCGACTGAGACGTTCGCGAAGCGGGAGCGGGCGCTCCACATTGCCCTGTCCTGGAACTGCCAGCCGGCCGAGGCGGGGGGCGTTCTGATCGAGGGGGTTGTTGAGGACACGTACGGTGGCCAGCCCATCCTGGGCCTGCGTTTCACCGCCACCGCCTACGACAAGGATGGCCGGCGCCTGACCTACGTCGTCGGGTATCCCGACGGCTTCCGGATCGGCTACCAGGGCTGGACCCGCTTCAGAGTGCTTGTTCCCCAGGGGCAGACCGCCGCCCGGGTGGACCTCGCGTACAAGTACCAGCTTCCGGGCGGCAGCGAGCGGCCGCTCACGCTCTACCGCCCCCCCCTCTTCCGGCTCGCCGCCACCGAGGAGTACTTCGCCACGATCCAAGACGCCTGCCCGCGCTGAAGCCTCGAGCTTCCTCAGCACCTACCGCCCCTTCGCTCCACGCGTAGACCGCGCGGCCGGCCCGGAACTCACCCGGCAGGGCTTCGTGCGTCGAGGCACTCGGTGGTATGCTCTAAGCGGGGAGTGATGGCCCGCGCGGCATCATCCGGGCGTGTTGGCGTGGAATGGTTGTCTTCTGGTCCGGGGGCGGGGAGGGCGAGTGACGATCGCCCCGATCCCGCGACCCGCGGAATCGGGCCAGGGCCGGGCCTGCGCCCCACGAGGAGGCACGCAATGGTACGACGCCGGCGGCTCGCAACGCTCGCACTGGCAGGGGTCCTGGTGGCCCACGGGGCCGCCGGGGCCGGCGCCCAGCCGCCGATCAAGATCGGCGAGATCAACTCCTACAGCGGCGTGGCCGCCGCCTTCACCGCCCCATACAAGGCCGGCGTGGAAATGGCAGCCCAGGAGCTGAATGCGCAGGGCGGAGTGCTCGGACGCACGCTCGAGATCAGTTTCCGCGACGACAAGCTCCGCCCCGACGAGGCGATCAAGCACGCCCAGGAACTGGTTTTTCAGGAAAAGGTTCACTTCCTGATGGGAACCTTCTCCTCCGCGGTGGGCCTGGCCGTCTCGGAATTCGCCCGACAAAACACAGTCATGTTCCTGGCTGCCGAGCCTCTCACTGAGACCCTCACCTGGCAGAAGGGGCACCGCTACGTGTTTCGCGTCCGTCCAAACACCTGGCAGCAGGGCCGGCTCCTGGCCGAGCGGGCCGCGAAGTTCTCTGCCGTCACCTGGGCGAACATTGGCCCCGACTACGAGTACGGCCACAGGGCGTGGGAAAACTTCTGGGTTCGGCTCCGGGAGCTGAAGCCGGGGGTGGAGGTCGTGTCTTCCTCGTGGCCCAAACTCGGAGCGGGGCAGTACAGCGACCATGTCACCAAGATCCTGCACGCCAACCCGGACGCGGTCTTCACGTCGCTTTTTGGGTCCGACTGGATCGCCTTCGTGAAGCAGGCCATCCCGTTCGGGCTCTTCAGCGGTCCGCGGAAGAGGGCGTGGGTTGGGATCCTTCTGGGCGAGCCGGAGTACATCGATCCCCTGGGAAAGGACGTTCCGGAGGGGATGCTGGTGACCGGGTACCCCTGGTACGCCATCGACACGCCTGCGCACACGGCGTTCGTGGCCCGGTATATGCAGTTCGTCGGTCTGCACCACCCCAAACTCCCCCCCTACCCACACCTCGGCTCTCTGGTGGGCTACATCACCATGCTCTCGCTGGCCAAGGGGATCAAGCAGGCGGGGTCGCCGGACACGGACGCGGTGATTCGAGCGATGGAGGGGCTGAGCGTGGACACGCCCATCGGGCCGATCTCCTACCGACCCTTTGATCACCAGTCCACGATGGGAGCCTGGGTCGGGATCACGAAGCTCGATTCCTCCCGTGGCGTGGGGGTGATGGTGGACTGGGAGTACGTGCCTGGCGACCGGCTCCTCCCCACCGAGCAGGAGGTGGGGGCCATGCGGACCGGCAGGTAGCCCGCCGGGGGCGAGCCGACCCAAGGCGTGAGGCGATGACCCTCCCCCAGTTCGTGATCCAGTTCCTGGCAGGTCTGGCCAACGCCATGTTCCTGTTCCTCATCGCTTCGGGCCTCTCGCTCATCTTCGGCGTGTCGCGCATCGTGAACTTCGCCCACGGCTCGTTCTACATGCTCTCGGCCTACCTCGCCTACACGGTGATCACCTGGCTCTCCCCGTCGCCGTGGGCCTTCTGGGCGGCCCTGATCGTGGCGCCCGCGGCCGTGGCCGCGCTGGGCGCCCTCGTCGAGGTCCTCTTCCTCCGGCGCATCTACCGGGCCCCCGAGCTCTACCAACTTGTCCTCACCTTCGGGCTGGTGCTCATCATCAGCGATGCGGTCCGCTACTTCTGGGGCCCCGCCAACAAAACCGTCCCCACGCCGCCCATCCTGGCAGGCTCCGTCTCCATCCTGGGGCAGCCCTTCCCCACCTACTACGTGCTGGTGATCGCCTTCGGGCCGCTGGCTGCCCTCGGGCTCTGGTGGGTTCTGTACCGGACCCGCTGGGGGATCCTGGTTCGCGCCGCCACCCAGGATCAGGAGATGGTGGCAGCCCTGGGCGTGGACCAGTCCTGGCTCTTTACGACGGTCTTTGCCTTCGGCACGTGGCTGGCCGCCCTCGGCGGCACGTTGGCCGCCCCGCTGGTGGCCATCACGCTCGGCATGGATACCACCGTGACCGTGGAGGCCTTCGTCGTGGTGGTGGTGGGGGGGATGGGAAGTTTCGCGGGAAGCCTTCTGGCCTCGCTTCTCATCGGGGAGCTTTCGTCCTTCGGGATCCTCGTCCTCCCTCGGCTCTCGCTGATCCTGATCTTTGCCCTGATGGCGCTCGTCCTCATCTTCCGCCCCTGGGGGCTCCTCGGGCGGCCGCTCACCGAGCTTCGCGGCGAGGCGGTATCCGCCGCGCGCAGTCCGCGCCTCTCCCGAGCGACGCTCATCGCGTGGGGAGGTCTCCTGACCGGCCTTGCGCTCCTCCCGCTGGTCCTCTCTCCCTTCTATCTCCTGGTGGGTATCGAGGTGCTGGTCTTCGCGCTCCTCGCCTTGAGTCTCCAGCTCCTCGTGGGGTATGGGGGTATGGTCTCCTTTGGGCACGCCGCCTATTTTGGTCTCGGCGCCTACGCCGCCGCGCTGCTCAGCACCAAGGCCGGGCTCTCCTGGTCGGCCGCCCTGGTGTTGGCACCGGTCGTCGCGGCGGTGGGCGGGCTTCTCTTCGGCGTGTTCTGCGTGCGGCTCACCACTATCTACTTCGCCATGCTCACGCTGGCCTTCGGCCAGATCACGTACACCGTGGCGCACCAGTGGTACGAGTTCACCGGCGGGGACAATGGGATCCTGGGGGTCTGGCCGCCAGCGTGGGTGGCCGGACCCGCCCGGTACTACCTCTTCACCCTCGGGGCCATCGCCCTGGCCGTGGCCCTTCTCTGGATCGTCGTGCGCTCCTCCTTCGGGCTCGCGGTCCAGGCCATCCGCGACGATCCCCGCCGGGCGCTGGCGGTGGGGTTGAACGTGAGGCTGCACCAGCTTGTGCTTTTCGTGGTGGCCGCGGGCTTCGCCGGCCTCGCGGGCGCCCTCTTCGCATTTCAGAAGGGGAGCGTCTTCCCGGACTATCTCTTCGTGGCGAAATCCATCGAGCCGCTGGTGATGGTCCTCCTCGGTGGCGTGCGGCAGTTTGTCGGACCGCTGATCGGGGCGCTCCTGTTCAAGCTCCTTGACACCGTGGTGACCGCCTACTGGGAATACTGGGGGGCCGTTCTCGGCGTGATCCTCACCGGGCTCGTGGTCCTCTTCCCCCAGGGGATCGTCGGGACCAGTGTCCCGCAGTTGAGGCGCGGCTGGGCGTGGATCATGGAACGGCACGGATGAGCCCACTCCTCGAGGCTCGCGGGCTCAGAAAGGTGTTCGGGGGAGTCCGGGCGGTGGACGACGTCAACCTGGTCCTTGAGGCAGGGCTCATCTGGGCGCTCATCGGCCCGAACGGCGCCGGCAAGACCACACTGTTCAACCTCCTGACCGGTCACCTGCGCCCCGATGCCGGGAGCATCCGCTTCGAGGGAATCGAAATCGGCGGGCGGCCGCCCAACGAGATATCGCGCCGGGGCCTCTCCCGAGCCTTCCAAATCCCAGCGGTTTTCCGGAGCCTCACCGTCCTGGAAAACCTCCAGATTCCTCTGCTCTCCCGCGCCGGCCGGACGCTGGACCTTCTGAGACCGCCGCCGCCAGTCACGCGCGAGCGGGCACGGGAGATGCTCCAGCGCGTGGGCCTGTCCGACCAGGCCTCGCGTCCGGCATCTCTTCTGCCCTACGGGGACCTGAAACGCCTCGAGCTCGCCCTTGCGCTGGTAAGCCAGCCCCGTCTCCTCCTCTTGGACGAGCCCACAGCTGGGATGGCCGCTCCGGAGCGCCGCGCGATGATGGAGTTGATCGAGCGGACCGTGCAGATCCTGGCGGTCACGGTGCTCTTCACGGAGCACGACATGGACGTGGTCTTCGCCATCGCGGAGCGAGTCACGGTGCTCGACCGGGGGCGCGTCATCGCCGAGGGAACGCCCAAAGAGGTGCGGGCGAACCCGGAGGTACGTGCGATCTACCTGGGTGAGAGGTGATGCTCGAGGTTCAGGATCTCCACGCCGCCTACGGGCTGTCCGAGGTGCTCTTCGGGATCTCGCTGCGGGCAGAAAGCGGGGAAGCGGTCGCCCTCCTCGGGCGCAATGGGGCCGGGAAGAGCACAACACTCAAGTGCGTCATGGGGCTCCTGCGCCCGAAGTGGGGCCGGATCGTTTTCAAGGGAGAAGCGATTGCTGGTCTCCCCCCGCACCGCATCTCCCGGCTCGGCATTGGGTATGTACCGGAGGATCGGCGAATCTTCGGGGAACTCACGGTGCTGGAAAACCTGGAAGTGGGTCGGCGACCCGACGGGAGGGGCGGCAACGGGTTCACCCTGGAGCGAGTGTTCGGGTTGTTCCCGGCGCTCCGGGCTCTTCGGGACCGGAAGGCCGGTACGCTCTCGGGAGGCGAGCAGCAGATGCTGGCCGTCGGGCGAACGCTCATAGGGAATCCGGAGCTCCTGCTTCTGGACGAGCCCTCGGCGGGGCTGGCGCCCGCCGTCGTGCACGTCCTTCAGCAACACCTGCGCGCCGTGAAGGCCGAGGGGCAGACCATCCTCATCGCGGAGCAGAACGTGAAATTCGTGGCGCCGCTGGCAGACCGGGCGTATCTCCTGGAGAAGGGGCAGATCGTCTACGACGGCCGCATGGCCGAGCTGGTGGCCGACGAGGAAATCCGTCGAGCATACTTGGCGCTCTAGGCAGCGCCCCAGCGGACGGCCAGCAGCCTTCCGGGCGGCAGCGAGCG
>CAZRDA010000014.1:0-14241 GCA_964598715.1 uncultured bacterium
GGCGGGGGCGCTGCCGACGCGCAGTTTCGACGCGCTCCTCGCCATGAACCGCGCAGCGGACCTCGCGGCCTTCCGGGAGGCGCTGCGAGAGTTCGCGCTCGCCCCCCAGAACGTCCTCGTGGCCGACGCGCAGGGATCCATCGGCGCCTTTGTGGCCGGGCGTTTCCCGAAACGCTGCCGACCGGGCGACGGTCCCCTCCCCCTCGACGGTGCTGATCCCGACGCAGTCTGGCAGGGTTTCATCCCGTTTGAAGACCTCCCGAAGGTGCTGGACCCGCCGTCGGGCCTCCTGGTCAGCGCCAACAACCGGGCGGGGGAGACGGGACCGTACCTCACAACCCTCTGGGAGCCCCCCTACCGGGCGAGCCGGATCCTGGGACTCCTGCGGGAGATGCCGGTGGTTCGTCCGGAGGCCTGCCGCCGCCTGCAGACCGACACGGTCTCGCTCCAGGCGCTCCTCGTCATCGCGCGCTGCCTTGCCCCGCACCGCGCGGCGCTGGCGGGAGCGGCGCGCGAGGCCGCCGATCGCCTGCTCGCATGGGACGGCCGCATGGCGAAGGAGAGCGGCACGGCCGCCCTCTTCCATGCCTGGTACTGGCGCCTGCGGGAGCGTATCCTGGGGGTGCCCCTCGAGGCGCTGCGGCCCGGCTTGGCGGCGCGCCTCTTCGCGGTCAACCACGTTCCCGCCGCCATTCTGGATGCGTTGCTGCTCGACGGAGACACAGGCATGCTCCCCGCGCCCCTGACCCTCATCGTCCAGGAGACGCTGGAGGAGGCGGTGGCGTTTCTCACGAAACAGATGGGCCAGAACACGGCGACCTGGCGGTGGGGGAGGCTGCATCGGCTCACCCTGCGGCACCCCCTGGCGCTCGGGAAGGGGCACGTCAGCCGGATCCTGTCCGGTCTCTTCGGGTTCAACCGGGGACCGGTCGAGGTGCCCGGCGATGGCATGACCGTCAACATGAGCGCCTACGTGTTCAGCGCGCCCTTCGAGCCCGTCGCCGGGCCCTCCTACCGGCAGGTGGTGGACCTGGGGGAGCCCGGAGCGGGCGGCTGGGTAGTCCCCGGGGGTGTCTCCGGCGATCCGACCTCCCCTCACTATGCCGACCAGTTCGATGCCTACCGTGCCGGTACCCTGTTCCCCATGCCCCTCCCCTGAGCACCGGGGTTTCGCCCCCGGGCGAAACACGGAGGTCGGATCGCCGGATATCCTGTCCCGGGCTCTCGGCGGATGGGGGGCGAGGCGTTTGACTGCCCTGATGCCGCGTGCTATAACCTGAAGCAAGATGCGGCGCGCGCCTTGGCGGAGGGCGCGGGCGGCGCAAGGGGAGACGCGGCCAGGCGAGGGAGGACCAGGGCTCACGCTGGTCGTGAGTTTCCTCACCCTGGCGGTCGCCTACGGTCTCTCCTTCACCTTCCCGGTCTTCTACGTGGCCCTGCTCTCCGAGTTCGGCCAGGCTCGCGGTCCGACCGCGGTGGTCTATTCTCTCCACATGCTGGTGGCGGGTGGAATCTCCCCGCTCATTGGGTACTGCATGGACCGCTCGGGCCCCCGCGTCCTGCTCCCCGCAGGCGCCATCCTCCTCAGCGGCGGGCTTCTCCTGAGCGCCGCCGCCCGTGATCTGACCGATCTGGCCCTCACCTTCGGCGTCCTGGTGGCCCTCGGGGTAGGGTGCGTCGGCAGCGTCCCGCAATCGGCCCTGCTGACCCAGGCGTTCCCCCGGGGCCGCGGGGCGGCCATCGGCATGGCCTTCGCCGGGATCGGTGTCGGGGTGTTCCTCCTGGCCCCTCTCACCCAGGCCCTCATTGCGGCGCTGACATGGCGTGGCGCCTTCCTCGCGTTGGGTGGGCTTGCCGCCGCCGCGCTTCTTCCCCTCACGACGCTCCTCCTTCCGCGATCGGCGGGGGTCCCCGGCCCGGGGTCCGTGCCAGGCGTCGGACCGGCCGGTGCCGCGGGGGGCTGGACGCTCGGGCAGGCCCTCCGGACCCGCACCCTCTGGTACCTGGCGCTGGTGTTCTTCCTCACACCGATCGGGATGTTTGCTGTCACAACACACCAGGTCATCTACGTGGTGGATCTCGGCTACGGACACCTGACAGCGGTGGCCGTCTTCGGTCTCATGGGAGCCCTGAGTTCGGTCGGCCGCTTCGCCTTCGGAGCTCTCTCGGACCGGTTCGGGCGGGCCCCCTCCGGGATCCTGAGTTATGCCCTGACGGCCCTCGGCATCCTGGCCCTCCTGCTCGCCCCGGGCCCCCCGGTCTTCTGGCCGCTCTACGCGTACGCTCTGCTCTTCGGCATCACCTTCGGCGCGCGCGGGCCGATCATCTCGGCGCTCACGGCGGAGCTGTTTCGGGGGGGATCCTATGGCGCCATCTTCGGGATGATCTCGGTGGGGCAGGGCCTCGGCATGGCTCTCGGGCCCTGGGTGGGCGGGGCGGTCTTCGATGCGACGGGGTCCTACCAGGCCGCCTTCGGCTTGGCTGCGGCATGCATTGTGGGAGCAGCGGCGCTGCTGGCCTGGGCGGGGGCGCACCTGCCGGTACCGGCGGAGGCCGGGGCCGGCGCGGGCGCGCCCGTGCGGGAGTCTTCATGACCCTCGCGGGAGCCTCGCAGCCGTCCGCCTTCGAGCTGGCTCGGCTCCTCACGGATGTCTTCCGGGTGGAGGAATTCCAGATCGAGGAGGCCGCCATCCGCTTCCGGGGGATCCTCCTGGCCTCGCCGGAGACCGCTGTGCGGGTCCTGGCGGGCCGCCTCGGGCCGCTCGGCTACCACCCCCTCCTGCGCAGCGTCGAAGAGATCGTCCTGCTCCGGGCCGCCCCACGTGCCCGCCCCTGGCTCCGGGAGCCCTGGCCGAACCTGGTTCTGTTCGTGGCCACGCTCCTCTCGACCCTGTTCGTCGGCGCCCTGCATCGCGGGGCCAATCCGCTGCAAGACCCGACAAGTCTTTTGGCCGGGCTTCCCTTCGCGGGGACCCTTCTGGCGATTCTCGGCGTCCACGAGTTAGGCCATTACTTCACAGCGAGGGCCTACGGCATCCGGGTGACGCTCCCCTACTTCATCCCGGCCCCCATCCCGCCCCCCTTCGGGCTCATCGGGACCTTCGGGGCCTTCATCCGGATGAAGTCTCCGGTCACCGACCGGAGGGCCCTCCTGGATGTGGGGATCGCGGGTCCGCTGGCCGGCCTCGTCCTTGCGATTCCGGCGGTCCTGGTCGGGCTGCGGCTCTCGACGGTGGTGCCGGCGCAGGGCGCGGGCGTGGGCCTCGGGAGCTCGCTCATGTTCTTGGCGCTCCAGGTCGTGGCCGTCGGCCCCGTCCCCGATGGCCTGGATGTCCTCCTGCATCCGGTGGCCTTCGCCGGATGGATCGGGTTCTTCGTCACGGCCCTGAACCTGCTCCCCCTGGGGCAACTGGACGGGGGTCATATCGCGTACGCCTTGCTCGGACGCCGCCACCGTGAGGTGGCGATGGGGACAGCGGCCCTCCTCGTGGGGCTCGGGATCTTCTTCTGGCCCGGCTGGCTGGTCTGGGCTGCCCTGGCGATGGCGATGGGGTTTCAGCACCCGCCCCCCTTGGATGACGTGACGCGTCTGGATCCGAGGCGCCGTCTGCTCGCCGTGGGTGCCTTCGTATTGCTTGTGCTCCTCATCACTCCGGCCCCCTTCTTCTTTCCGGAAGGGAAGTGAGGCGGAGGCCCGGGGGGAGGGTGCGGGGCGCCGGCGGGAGTAGCGTCCGCTGGGAGCGCTCGAGGAACGGGGGGTCCTGGCCCGGCGGATCGGTCAGGTTCGCCCGGTAGTAGCGGAAGGGGTGCCGCTGGTGAGGGCGGGAGGGGTCACGCCCCTCCCGGTCTTCGCTCGCGATGAGATCACCCGGGTCTTTGCGCCGGAGACAGCGTAGCGAGGGGGGAGGGGGGTGGCCATGCACGAAGCCCGCGAGATCGCCCGTGCCTTTTTCATCGAGAGCGAGGTGGACTACCGGATCGCCCAGCTCCTCTCCGGGACGGAGTACCACAGCCGCACCATCTACTTCATCCAGCAGGCCGTGGAGAAGATCGTGAAAGCCTGCCTCTCCCTGAAAAACATCCGGACGGTGGACCATAACCTCTCCGCCCTCTTCGCCGCCGTCTACCAGGAGAACTTCAGCAACATGGACGACCTGGTTCGGGGGATAGACTCTCTCGAGCGGCACGGCGCGCGGGTCCGGTTCCCCCTCTTCCAGCGGCCCGACCTTCCCATCTGGATCCCGTCCCGCTCCTACACCGACGGGGACGCCGGGCGGGCCATGCGGACGGGGGACGTCGTCTATCAGTCGCTCAAGACCTACCTGGACCAGGGCCTGAGTGAGCCCGGCCCCGCCGCCCAGCCGGTTTCCCCGCCACCCGACCGGCTCCCGGGCCGCTGACCGGCCTCGTGTTCTTGGGCCAGACCGCCGGGTCTTCTGCCGCTGTGCACCCCCCTCGTCGGCGCCCGGGTCGGCTCCCACGAGGGGGCGCTCCTCGTCTCCCCGACCATTCTCGCTGGCCCCACCCTCTCCGCCGATCCCCGGCGCCCCCACGGTCGAGGGCAGGGGGGGGCTTTTCGGGGTGATCCGCGCGGGGCGCGTCCTCCCCTGGCGAAGCGGGCAGACAGCGTGTTGCAAAGACGCGGCGAAAGGGGCGTGCGGTCAAGACAGCAAGGGGAGCCGGCGATAGCCGACGAGCGGCCATCCAGCAAAGTCTGCGGCGCCTGTGGGTGGGCGCTGGCCTTCGGTCCCCCGCCGACGTCGGGCCGGCCGGAGGATGGGGTCCTGTGCGGGAACGTCCAGTTCCTGGGGGAGGAGATCTTTGCCGGAAACGAGGAGCCCGTGACGGGGCCGGAGTGGATCACGCGGGTGGAGGCGCTGAGTGAACCGGGGGACACAGCCCCCGAGTGCCCGGGGTGGAAGCCGAAGGAGGACCGATCCTGGGTGTGAGCCTCGCGCGGCGGGGGAGGCCGCGATGGACCTCGGGAGCAGTCCCCGGAAACGCGATCGCGATGCGGCGACACAGCAGAACCGGGCGGAGGGCTGGAGGCGCAGCCGCCGGGGGAGCTCGGCGGCCAGGTGTTGCGCGCGTTGGTGCCGAAGGGGGGATTTGAACCCCCACGAGCTTGCGCCCACTAGACTCTGAATCTAGCGCGTCTGCCAAGTTCCGCCACTTCGGCACGGCGAGGGCGCCACCAGCACCTTACACTAGGCGTGGCTCCGCGAAAAGTCAAGGTTCGGACATGGGCGATCGTTCCATCATCACGCTGCTCACCGACTTCGGGACCGCCGATGTCTTCGTGGGGATCATGAAGGGGGTCATCCTGGGGATCGCGCCGCAGGTCCACCTCGTGGACCTGACGCACGAGGTCCCGCCCCAGGCCGTAGCCGTCGCGGCGTTTTTCCTCGAGAGCGCCTGGCGCGAGTTCCCCCCCGGCACCATCCACCTGGTGGTGGTGGATCCGGGGGTTGGCAGCAGCCGGCGGGCGCTCGCCGCCGAGGGGCCGCGAGGGCGCTTTGTCGCCCCGGACAACGGAGTCCTGACCCCTCTCTTCGAGGCGGGCGAGGCGACGGCGCTGCATGCCTTGGCGCGATCCGAGTTTTTCCGGCAGCCGGTGAGCCGGACCTTCCACGGCCGGGACATCTTCGCCCCGGTCGCAGGGCACCTGGCCAACGGCGTCTCGCTCGCCGCGCTCGGTCCCCCCGTCACCGACCCGGTCCGCCTCGCGCTCCCGCGGGCCAAGCCCCTCCCGGAGGGTGGGATGGTGGGGCAGGTGCTCCACGTGGACCGGTTCGGCAACCTCATCACGAATCTCCCGGAGCCGCTGTTCGCGGCCGGCGTCGGGGTGCCGGTGGTGGCGGTGGGCGGGCGGCGCATCGAGGGCTTGGCCGACTCATACGCCGCCGTCGCACCCGGCCGTCCTGGGGCCATTGTGGGGAGCGCAGGGACGCTGGAGATCTTCCTGCCCGGTGGGAGCGCGGCCGCCGCGCTTGGCGTGTGGAGCGGGGCCGCCGTGACCGTGACCTTTGCCCGGAAGTGAGGACGCCTTGCCTGAGGAGTCGAGGGGGGCCGAGGATGACCGATCCCACCGCCAAGGGGACCGGGAAGGACCCGGAGCAGGCCCGCCGGACGATTGACGTGCGGTACCTGAAGGCGGTCGGGCTGCTCGAGGGGCCTTCGGGGGAAGCGTAGCCACCGGCCCGGGCCGCCGTT
Organism: uncultured bacterium; assembly: GCA_964598715.1. Lineage (GTDB taxonomy): Bacteria > Methylomirabilota > Methylomirabilia > Methylomirabilales > JACPAU01 > JACPAU01. The sequence goes on from CAZRDA010000014.1 coordinate 6,214, forward strand.
GACATCTCCCCTCGGCCGTGGTACACGAATGCCGGCGCCGCCCCGGTCCTAGGCGGGCAGCCGTGCGGGGACGGCCAGTTCCCCGCGAGGGAGAGCCGCCCAAGGTGACTGCCCAACCCAGGCCGGCCGCCCCCGAAGGCGTGGAGGCCCCCGGAGGCGCGGGGGCCCCCGGCCGCGGGGGCGGGCGCTCTCACCTCCTCGCTCTCCGTTCCGCCTTTCGGTTCGTTGCCCTCCTTTCCCTTTCCGGCGTTCTGTTCCTTGCTGCTCCGGCTGTCTCCGCTCCTCTCGCCTCCGAGGAGGTTCTGGAGGCTGCCAGGGCCTTCGCGCGGGTCTTCGACGGCGTCCCCGCGCTGGCGGCGCGGGCCGGCGGGGAGGCGCGGACCCTGCCAGCCGCAGCCCTGCTGCAGGCGCGCGGGCATCTGATTGTGCTCGATCAGGCCGAGGCCCAGAACCCGTTCCTGTGGGTGGCCTGGGGGATCGTGTTGTCGGCCGAGCAGGATCGAGCAGGGGCCGCCCGGGCCTACCGGCGGGCCTCCGACCTGGCGGGCGGTGATCTGGCCACGCGCTGGCGCCTGGTGAAGGTATTTCAGGCCCTGGGCCGGGGGGAAGAGGCCGGGCAGGAGGTGCAGCGCCTCCGGATCTTCCGGATCCGCCTTGGCCTGGACCGCCTGACCTTTGTGGCCCAGGAACTCATGCTGGGAGCCCAACAGCTCGCCGCGGCGGGGCAGCGGGAGGCCGCGGAGCAGAGCCTCGCCCTGGCGGCGGAGTTCGACCCGGTCTCCCTCGATGTGCACCTGGCGCGCGCGGGTTTGTTCCTCCGGCAGGGACGGATCCTCAACCCCGGCTTCCGGCACGCCGTCGGCGACGCCCTGCGGGGTGGCTATGCCGACCTCTCGGTCCGCTTCGGCCTAGCCGCGAACGTGCTGGCGGCCCTGCTCATCGCCCTGCCCCTCGCGCTGCTCGTGATGGCCACGGTGCTGGCGGTTCGGAACTTCCCCCTCCTCCACCACGACGTGACGGAGGCGACGAAGTTCCGCCTCTCCGCTGGGATGCAACGGATCGCTGCCCTCCTGCTCCTCCTCTTCCCCCTCCTTCTCGGCCTGGGGGCCCTCTGGTTCTCCTGCTCTGCGCTGGTGCTGCTGGCTGCCTACCTCCGGACCAAGGAGCGGCTCATTGCCTCCTTGGCCCTGCTCCTCACCGCGTTCGTCCCGGACGGGACCACCGGTTTCGCGCTCCTGTACGGCGCCACCGCCTCCCCGCGGGTGGCGGCCCTCGTGGAGGTGGACCGGGGCGGCCGGGGCCGGGATCTCCTGGGGGCATTCGCCCGATGGGCGGCCCAGGAACCGACTGAGGTGCTCCCCCTCCTGGGGCAGGGGCTGATCCACCGCCGACGGGGGGAGGTCGCCGAGGCGCGGGCCGTGTACGAGCGGGCGGTGGCCCTTGCCAGCGACCTCCCGGGGGCCCATGTGAATCTGGGGAACGTCCTGCTCTTGCAGGGGCAGCCGGAGCAGGCCCGCCAGGCGTACGAGCGCGCGCTGGCCCTTCGTCCGAATGACCCCATCGCTCTGTTCAACCTGAGTCAGTACCAGGCCGAGCGCCTGCAACTGGAGCAAGCGAAGGCGAGCTACGAGGCAGCCGTGGCGCGCTCCCCGGCCCTGGCGGAGCGCCTGGCGATCGCCACCCAGGGGGGGGCGGAGCGGGTGCTGGTGGATGCACCGATTCCCTTCGAGCGGGTCTGGCGGCTCTTGCTGGCCGGCTCGGCCGACACCGAGGCGCTGGCGGCCGCCCTCTGGGGAGGGCGCCTCCCCTACATCCCGGTCGCGATCGCCCCCTGGATCCTGGGGGGGGCGGCGCTCCTCCTCTGGCTCGTGGCTGTCTTGCGCGCCTCGCGCGGGCACGCATTCCCCTGCGAGAAGTGCGGGCGCCCGTTCTGCCCGAAGTGCCAGCGCTTCTTGAAGGAGGGGCTCCTCTGCGCCCGCTGTGCTGCCGCCTTCAAGCGGGAGGGGGTGGGGGAGACCGCCAAGACCCTGCGGCTCCGGGAGCACGATGCCTACGTGGCGCGGGGGCGCCGTGTCGCATTTGCCTTCTCGCTCCTGTTCCCCGGCGCGGGGCACCTGTACGCCGGCTCCGCCCTTGTGGGCTTCCTCCTCCTCCTGGTGACCCTGTGGGCAGGCCTGCAGGGCCTGCTCTTCCCCTGGGTGTTCCCGGTCCTCCATCTCCCCCAGCCGGCGGAGGGGTTTTTCGCCGCATCTGCCGGCGCGGTCGTCCTGGTCTGCTATCTCTGGTCGCTCCGGGGTCGGAAGAAGGTGCGCGCCTGATGGCTCTGGAAGGGACCCTCAAAGACTTCAACCTGCCCGATATCTTCCAGCTCATCGGCTACCAGAGGAAGACCGGGCTGCTCACCCTGAGCCGGGAGGGGGAGCAGATCACGGTGAGCCTGCAGGACGGAGAGGTGGTCTGGGCCAGCCCCGGTGACGAGGCGCTCGACGAGATGGTCGGCCGGGCGTTGGTGAGGCACGGGCTCATCGGCCAGGGGGTGCTGGACGGACTGCTCCGGAAGCGTCGCGAGACGCACCAAGGGCTGGTCTACCTCCTCCTGAAGCAGGGGAACGTCCCGCCGCTCGACGTGCAGCGGGTCGTGGAAGTCAAGGTGCGGGAGGTCCTGTACCGGGTCTTCCGCTGGCAGGACGGGCGCTACCAGTTCACGGCCCTCCCGAAGCTGGAACTGACCCACGGACAGATTGATGCGATGAGCGCCGAGAGCGTCCTCATGGAGGCCGTCCGGCAGATAGACGAGTGGCCTCTCATCCAGCGCCAGCTCCCCTCGCTGGATCTCAAGGTGAGCAAAGAGGAGGGGCAGGCCGGCGCGGTGGACGTGGAGAAGCTCACGCCGGCCGAGCGCGCCGTCCTGGACCTGGCCGACGGCAGGAGCACGGCGCGGGACATCGCAGAGGCGAGCGGGCTGGGTGAGTTCGACGCCGCCAAGGCGATCGCCGACCTTCTCGCCACTGGGGTCCTGGTGTTGGCGTCCGACCAGGCCGAGGCCCGGGCCGTGGCGGCCGCCAGGGGCCCACGGGTGGCCCCGGTCTGGCTCATCCGAGGTCTGCTGGCGGCCGCCCTGGCGGGCGTGCTCTTCCTGCACGTCGGCCTCGGGCGGCAGGATCCGCTCCTCCTCCTCCCCGGTACGGGGGAGGGGGTGGCCGGGTGGGAGCTGCTGCGCCGGTACAAGCTCCAGGCCGACCTCCGGGAGGTGGAGCGGTCGCTTCATGTGTATCTGCTTACCACCGGACACCTGCCGGCCGGTCTCGAGGCCCTCGCGGATGCCGGCTACCTGTCGCCCCGGCTGCTGTATGATCCCTGGGGCCAGCCGCTCCGGTACCGGGCGCAAGGGCTCCAGTACCGGCTCGAGGGAAGCCGCCCCCTCCCTCCCTCCCCCCGGTAGGAGCCGGGGCCCCAGGCGCCCGTGACCGCTCCGCTCGCTCTGCAGCCAGCCCGCTCCTCTCCGCGCGTCCAATTCCGCCGCTCCGTTGACAGTCTCTCGAAGGGTGTGTTACGGTAAATTCGTCGAGGAGCGTGCGCGGGAAGGAGACGTCCAGTGCTCACGCCCATCCGTCGGCCCGTCCGGCCCGGTCTCGTCTGTTTTCTTGCGGGTGTCGCCCTCCTCACCCCCGCCACCCGGCCTCCACCGGCTGTGGCCGCCAAGCCCTCTGTCGAGACGCTCCAGGCCATCCAGGAGGCCTTCGTCGAGGTGGCGGAGCGGGTGAAGCCCTCCGTGGTGAACATCAACACGACCCAGAAGGCGCGCCCGTCCCGCCGTCCCCCCCTCGATCCCTCCCTCCGCGGACCGTTCCGGGACTTCTTCGGGGATGATTTCTTCGAGCGCTTCTTCCGCGAGGGACCCCGGCGGGACCTGGAGCGCCGGAGTCTCGGCTCGGGGGTGATCGTGGATCAGCAGGGCTTCATCCTGACCAACAACCACGTCACCGAGCGCGCGGACGAGATCCAGGTGACCCTCGCCGACAAGCGGACCTTCAAGGCAAAGGTCGTGGGGAGCGACCCGAAGACGGACCTGGCGATCATCCGGATCGAGAAGGCGACGGGCCTGATCCCGGCCCGGCTGGGGAACTCGGATGTGATCCGGATCGGGGAATGGGCGATCGCCATCGGCAACCCCTTCGGGCTCGCCCAGACGGTGACGGTAGGGGTCATCAGCGCCACCGGCCGGAGCAACGTGGGGATCACCGCCTACGAGGACTTCATCCAGACCGACGCCTCGATCAACCCGGGCAACTCGGGCGGCCCCCTCGTGAACATCCGGGGGGAGGTCATCGGGATCAACACCGCCATCGTCGCGGCGGGGCAGGGGATCGGCTTCGCCATCCCGATCAATATGGCGAAGGGGATCAAGGACATGCTCATCGCCCAGGGCCGGGTGGTCCGCGGGTGGTTGGGCGTGCAGATCCAGGGCCTGACGGAGGACCTGGCCGCCCAGTTTGGGGTGAAGCCGGACGAGGGCGTCCTGATCGCCAATGTCCTGAAGGACGGGCCGGCAGACAAGGGGGGCCTGAAGTCGGGGGACGTGATCCTGGAGATAGACGGGTCGAAGGTCGCCGGGGTCTCCCAGCTCCAACGGTTCATCGCGGGCGTCCCCCCCGGCAAGCAGGTGAACCTCAAGCTGCGGCGGGAGGGGCGGGAGCTCACCCTGGCGCTTGCCGTCGAGGAGATGCCGACAGAGGAGCCGGTGGCGGTGGCGGTGCCCGAAGAGCAGGGCGCCGGCCGGTACGGCTTCAAGGTCCAGGACCTGACCCCCGAACTCCGGGAGCAGTTCGGCCTCAAGGAGGCGGAGGGGGTCGTGGTGTCGGAGTTGGCTCCGGAGGGCCCGGCGGCCCGGACGGGCCTGCGCCCTGGGGACGTCATCCTGGAGGTGGGGCGCCAGAGGGTGAAGAACACCAAAGAGTTCGCGGCAGCGGTGCGCCGCGCGCGGGAGAAGGGACTCCTCCTCAGGGTCTGGCGGGACGGGGGGAGCCAGTTTGTGGTGGTGCACCCGGAGAAGGGCTAGCGCCGGCCCAACGGACTTTGCCTCACGTGTTCTCCGACCCCCCTGCGGGTGGTGCCCGCGGCGGTCCTCAACGTACACACCGCGTACGCCTCCGGCCGCCTCCTCCCTCGGGTCTCGTGATGCTCGCCACGTGGTCGGCGCTGCAGTGCTCCCCTGAGCAATACCTGCAATTCGTTGGCTCAAGGTAGGGGGTGCGATGCCCCGCCGATCCCGCCAGTTTTACGACGAAATCACGGATGACGCGCTGGCTGCGTACCTGCAGCGGATCGTCCGGATCGCCCTCCTCCCCAAGACGCGGGAGCTGGAGCTGGCGAAGCGGATCCAGGACGGGGACGAGAAGGCCCTGCGGGACCTGGTCGAGGCCAACCTCCGGTTCGTCGTGAAGGTGGCCATGCACTACCAGGGGTGCGGCCTCTCCCTCTTGGACCTGATCAACGAGGGCAATCTGGGGGTGCTCGAGGCCGCCCGGCGGTTCCGGGCGGAGTACGGCGTCAAGTTCATCACCTATGCGGTCTGGTGGATCCGGCAGGCCATCATGCAGGCGCTGGCCCGGGGGAGTGGCGCCCTGCGGCTGCCGCTCCGGAAGGCCCGGATGGCCAGCCAGCTCCGGACGGCCCGGGCCGAGTTGGCCCAGCAGATGGGGACGGAGCCGAGCGATCAGGACCTGGCGGACCAGCTGCATCTCAGCCTGGAGGAGGTGGAGGAGGTCCTCCGGATCAGCGCCCGCCAGGCCTCCCTGGACGAGGTGAAGGGGATGGAGGACCGGCGGGAGGTCAGCGCCGTCGGCGGGGAGCCGATCCCCGCGGCGGACTTCGATCTCATTCGCAAATCGTTCCGGCAGGAGGTGGAGCGCCTCCTCCGGGAACTGAAGCCCCGGGAGCGGCAGGTGCTCGAGCTCCGCTTTGGCATGGGGCGCGAGGAGCCGATGACTCTGGAGGAGGTGGGGAAGCGCCTGCGCCTCTCCCGCGAGCGGATCCGCCAGATCGAGGACAAGGCGAAACAGAAACTCCGCCTCATCGCCAGGGCCCGCCAGCTCCAGGATTATCTGAACTGACGCGCTATTCTCCCGTGCCGGGCCAACGAACTTCGCCTTGTATCTTCCTCCCAGTGGTCAAACTGCGGACGCCTCCGGCCGCCCTTCTGCCGCCGCCCGCCCGGGCTGGCCGCGACGTAGCCCTTTCCTCGCATCGGGCGGAGGAGCGGCCGGCCCGGGGAAAGGGCGGCGGCGCCGAGGGCGCTTGTGGTGCTCCCATGTGGCCCGGCACCCCAGTGATCGCGTGAACGATATCCACAATTTCTTGGAGGCATCCTTGCATCGGCCAGCCATGACGCTCCCTGACCTTCTCCGGAAGAGCGCCGCCGCGCACGGGGAGAAGCCTGCCCTCCTCGCGGGACCGCGCGCCCTCACCTACCGCGCCCTGCACGGGGAGGTGTTGGGGCTGACGGCCATCCTGCGCGGCCTGGGCCTCCGCCAGGCTGAGCGCGTCCTCATGATGCTGCCGAATGTTCCTGAGTTCGTGATCGCCTACTTCGCCATCCAGGAGGCGGGCGGGACGGTGGTGCCGGTCAACACCCTCTTCAAGCCGGACGAGGTGCGGCACCTGCTCCAGGACTCCGGCGCGTCCCTCGCGGTGACTCTCCGGACCTTCACCCCGACCGTGCGGGAGGCGGCAGAGGGGCTCCGGGAGCGGCCCCGAATCCTCGTCCTGGACGGGGAGGAAGGGGCCGTGCAGCCGCCCGACCTGACGGTGGCCGAGGCGAGACGGCAGGCCCGTCCCGAGCCGGCCGGGCCGCCCGCGGCCGAGGTGGCCGTCTGCCTCTACACCTCCGGCACCACCGGGCGTCCCAAGGGGGCCCTGCTCAGTCACGCCAACATCCTGGCCAACATCGCCTCTTTCGGGGACGTGATCCGCTGCGGCCCAGACGATGTGTTCTGCTGTGTGCTGCCGATGTTTCACTCCTTCGCGGCCACCGTCATGACCCTCTTTCCCCTTTCGCTCGGCGCGACGGTGGTCGTCGAGCCGCGCTTCGCTCCTGAGGCCCTCCTCCGGACGCTGAGCCAGCGCCGGTGCACCGTTTTCGCCGGTGTGCCCGCCATGTATGCCCTCCTGGCGGATCTCCCGGAGATCCCGGCGGACCTCTCCGCGCTCCGCCTCTGCATCTCGGGCGGCGCGCCCCTTCCGGTGGAGATCCTCCACCGCTTCGAGGACCGGTACGGCATCCCGATCTACGAGGGGTACGGCCCCACCGAGTGCTCGCCGGCCCTCACCGTCAACCCGCCGTCCGGGAAGCGGAAGGTGGGCTCGGTGGGGCTGCCGCTCCCCGGGGTCCAGATCCGCGTGGTGGACGAGCGGGGGCAACCTGTCGCACCGGGCGAAGTGGGGGAGGTCGTTGCGAAGGGGCCCAACGTCATGCTGGGCTATCTCAATCGGCCCGAGGAGACGGCGGCGGTTCTCAGGGACGGCTGGTTCTCCACCGGGGACCTGGGACGTCTCGACGAGGAGGGGTATCTCTCGATCGTGGATCGGAAGAAGGACATGCTGATCGTCGGGGGCCTGAACGTCTACCCGCGGGAAGTGGAGATGGTTCTGGAGGGCCACCCAGCCGTGGCCGAGGCGGCGGTGATCGGCCTCCCCGACCGGGTGAAAGGGGAAGAGCCGGTTGCCTTCGTCGTGCCTCGCTCCGGGCAGCCGCTCCGCGGGCCGGATCTCCTCCGATACCTCCGCGGGCGTCTCGCCGCCTTCAAGGTCCCGAAGCGGATCATTTTCCTGGAAGCCCTCCCCCGGAATGCCACCGGCAAGGTCCTCAAGCATGCCCTGAGAGGGCAGGTCCGCTGACCTAATACAAGCGAAAGAATCACAGTGACCACGCCCGGGTCCTGTCGCCGGCGCCGCCCCGGCCCCCGGCCCCCGTGGGGAACCCTCCCGTGGTTCCCCCCATCGGCCAAGGGCCGCTGGGCCCCCCCTCCG
>CAZRDA010000015.1:0-14240 GCA_964598715.1 uncultured bacterium
TCATGGGCTCCACGAACCTGCCCTAGATCACCCGAACTACCATTCCAGCGGACACCCCGTCCGAGGACCCTCCCGGGGCCTGCACGTTCTCCGGAAGCACCTCATCCTCCGGGCAGGCGGGCGACGGATGCCGCCCCATGGCCCCCGTACACGATCACCCCCCCGTGCACAGGGTGATGTCAATCCGCCAAAAGGATCCTCCCCATCCCGATGGCCACCAGGAGACCGGCCGCCCAAACCCACGGGACGCCCCCCCCGAGATACCAGACGACAAAGGGGTACGCCGGGGCGGAGAGGGGGAGCACGGCTATGGCGAACAGCGTGCCGGTGACGCCGAAGAGGCGGGCGTATCCCGCCACCATAGTGGAGAACAGAACCAGAGCGATCACAATCCACGAGGTTCCGAAGAGAAACCCGGGGAGGCTGGGGCCGCGCCGCATCACGCGATCCCCTACAGGGGGAGGCTCGCCAGAGCCAGGAGGAACCGGCCCAGCACCTCGCCCAAAAGCACGGTGAGCATCGCCACGTAGTAGAAGCCGGTCGCCGCCTGCACGTTCGGCAACCGGAGGCAGTCCCGGATGATCAGCGCGACGGTGAGGCTCCCCCCTACCCCCACGCCCAGCCGCAGGATGACCAGGAGGAGATGCTCTTTCAGCCCCAGGAGCGCCGACCCCAGCGCCACCCCCCCCTCGAGCCACAGCAACCCTGCCGCTACCACGGGGTAGCAGGCCAGGGCAAGCACCGTCCAGAGGAAGACCCGGCTGAGCCGGTCAATGAGCTGGAGGGGGAGGTGCGGCTCGTTGAGGTACCGGTGGCCGAGGAGCATTCCCACGAACGCCAGCCCCAGGATGCCCGCCCCCAGGACCCCGTTCGCCAGGCGGAGGGGGAACCCCAGGGGTCCCAGGCCATTCATTCCCCCCCAGGCCCCCAGGACGAGCAGCCCGGCCCCGATGAGCAGCGCGGCAAGCCGGGTCAGCCGGACACCGCGATTCCCCGCGAGGCCCAGGGAGAGCAGGTACGCGAGGAGGGCGGCCGCAAAGGCCGCGGCGCCCGCGAGGGGGAGCACCGTCCCCGAGTCACCCAGGGCGTGGTTGGGAGAGAGCCCCCCGCCCCCCACCGCCGCCGCCCCCAGGACCCAGAGGACGGTAATCTGGACCGCGAGCAGGACGAGGGAACAGGTGGCGAAAAAGCCGCGCCCGATTGCCGGAAGCGGCACGAGGGTCTGGGCCCAGAGGCCACCGACGGCGAACTGCGTCAGGGCTGCCAGGACGGGCGCCGCGATACCAGGCACGGGGACCCTTCGGGGGACCTATGGGGGGGGACACCCGGCCCCCTGGGAGGGGCGGTGGCCCGCGCCTGCGGGCTAGGGGAGCTCGACGAAGAGGTCGCTCCCCTGGACCTTGACGGGGAAAACCTGGATCTTCGCCGCCGGGCTCGTCTTGCAGCCCCCGGTGGTAACGTCGTACTTCCAGCCATGCCAGGGGCAGGTGACTACCTTGTCGTCCAGGGAGCCCTCGCCCAGGGGACCACCCCGGTGCAGACACGTATTGTGAATGGCGTGGAACGCGCCGCCTACGTTGAACAGCGCGATGGGCGTCCCCTGTGCATCCACGGTCATGGCCTCGCCCGGCTTCAGGTCCGCCGCCTGCGCCACCTTCACCATCTTTCCCATCTCCGCTCCTCGCTCGATCGTCAGAATCGGGTACCCGCCGCCCGCCCACCCGGCGCCTCCGGACCGCCCAGGATGAGCCGGGTCAGCGCCGGGAGGGACTCTGCCATGCGGGGACCGTACCAGGAGATCCACTTCCCGTCAATGCAGTACACCCGGCCGTCCCGGACCGCCGGCATGGCCGGGAAGGCATGGAACAGAGGGATGTGCTTGGGGCCGAACCGGAACGGCTCGTCGGGCAGCAGGATCACGTCGGGGGCCGCGGCCGCGACTTCCTCGAGCGTGACCCGGGGGTACCGCTCGGGCCTTTGCGCCGTGATGTTCTCGGCCCCGCAGGTGACCAGGACGTCGTGCACAAAGGTATCCCGGTTGCACGCCATCCAGGGGTTTTTCCAGATGGGGCAGAAGACCCGGATCGGCACCTGTCCCACCCGCAGCGCCTGCACTTCCTCCAGGGCCGCCTCGACCCGGGCCGCCAGGGCCTCCCCGGCTGCGGGAGCCCCCAGCAGTTCCCCCAGGTCCCGCAGCAGGCCGGCCCCCTCGCCCACCGTCCGAGGATAGATCACGTACACCGGGATGCCGGAAGCGGCCAGGGCCTCCACGTCGGGCTTCCGGTTCTCCTCGACGTTGGCGATGACAAGATCGGGCTCCAGGCGCCGGATCAGGCCCAGGTCCGGGTCTTTCTCACCACCTACCCGGACCTTGCCCGCGACCCCGGCGGGAGGCTCGCTGCAAAAGCGGGTGACGGCGATGAGCCGGTCGCCGGCTCCCAGGGCAAAGCAGATCTCGGTAACGCTGGGGATCAGTGAGACGACACGCTGCGGAGGACGGGGGACCGTCACCTCCCGGCCCAACGCGTCACAGAAGCGCCGCGTCTGCACGCCCGTGCCGCCGCCCCATCCTCGTCGGAGACGACCGGGCGGCTGCCTCGCCGAGCACCGGTCCCGTTAGGAATGCTTGAGGAGCCCCGACGGTCTCGCGGACTGGCCGGCCGGGACCATGACCGCCTCGATCGCCTTCCGGTACGCGTGGCGGAGCCGCCCAATCCGCCGCGTGAACGTGAGCCCGATGCGGGCGAAGCCGTCGAAGATCGCCCCGTGATCCCCATCCAGCGAGAAGTGGATCACTTCCGGGAGTTTGTCCCGTTCCGCCTGCACCCGCTCGTGCAGGTGCTGCAGCATCTGGTGGAGCTCCTCCCGCCCCTTCCGCACCGAGCCGAGGATGGGCAGGACGAACAGGTCCACCCGATCGCGCAGGCGCGACAGGGCCGCCGCCGCCACCGGCACGACCTCGACGCCGAGCTCATCCAGGTAGTGGCGGAGGCACTGCCCGACCTTGTCCGTGAGGAAGGCTTCGGGAACCGCCACCGCGCGGCGGAGGCGTCCCCCGACCCACGCCAGCCGCTGGGCGCCGGCGTCGAGCCCCTTCCGGAGGCGCTTCACATACTCCTTGTTGAACTCTTGGTTCCACCAGTCTGCGACCGGCTCGGACTCGGCGAAGGGGGAGACGCGGCCGACCGCCTCAGCGTCGCCGTGGGTGGCCGTCACGTACTCGTGGAAATGCTTGTGGCCGATCATGTAGGCGAGGGCGTTGACGAGCTTCTCACCGGACGGCCCCGACCGCATGGTCTGCGAGAGGGTCTGGAGGAAGAACCGGCGGCGCACCCGGGAGCGGGTCAGCAGGAAGTACCGGATCAGGTTGGCCGCCACCCGGAGCATACGCCAGTCGAGCTGGCCCGAGGTCGGCTGGCCGGGGCCACGGCGGGGCTGGAACTGCCGCAGGGCATGCACCAGCCGCGCTCCGTAGTTCTCGGACTTGTACAGGGCCCGGATCAGCCAATTGTAGCCCCGGTGGGCCTCCTCGACGGTCATCAGCTTCGGCACGAAGTTCAGGTCGGCGGAGCCGTGCCCTTGGACCAATGCCGAATCGTACGGGAGGAGCCGACCCTCCTTCTCCAGGCGGGCGTACAGCGGCGTCTTCTCAATGGCGGTGAGGACGCCGCAGGTGGTGAACGGAATCCCCGCCTCCATCAGAAAATCGAACTGCTCCTGGAAGATCCGGACGTCGTCATGGTCGAAGCCGACGATCATGCCAGCCGTGATGATCAGGTTGTGGGACTGGATCTTCCGAACGCTTTCGATCAGGGGCTTGTGAACGTTCTGCCGCTTCTTGGTCTCGACGAGGCTGTCAATCCGCGGGGACTCGATCCCGACGAAGATGCCTGTGAAGTTCGCCTCGTGCAGCAGCTCGAGCAGGCGCGGCTTCTCCGCGACGTTGATGGTCATCTCGGCGGAGAAGTGGAGGGGGAAGCCGTTGGCCCGGCCGAACTCCACGAGGGCACGGAGGAGCTGCTCGGCATACTTCGTGTTGCCGATGAAGTTGGCGTCCGAGAAGCTGACGTACCTGCCCCCCAGGGCGGCGACGGTCTCGATCTCGGTCAGAACCTGGGCGACCGACTTGAGTCGCGGCACCCGCCCGTCGGTGATGATGATGTCACAGAACTCGCACTGGAAGGGGCAGCCTCGCGTCGTCTGCACGAAGTTGTAGAGGTAGTCGCCCTTCGGGAGCAGGTCGAAGCGAGGCACGGGGGACAGGCGCATGTCCACGTTCCCGACCTGCTTGTAGAGCGGCCTGTGGGAGCCGGCCGCGAGGTCGCGGCAGAACTGCGGCCAGGTGAGCTCCACTTCCCCATCGAACACGACGTCGAAGGTTCCATCCGCAAAGCGCTCGGGGCAGAGGGTGGGGTAGGGTCCGCCCACGACGGTAAGCTTCCCCCGCCGGCGGAATTCGGCGGCCAGCTCCCGGGCCCGGCGGTACTGGACGTTCCAGCAGCCGATGGCCACGACGTCGGCATCTGTGTCCAGGTCTATGGGGCGGCAGTTTTCGTCCTGGAGGTCCACCGCGATGTCCGGTGGGGTCATGGCGGCCACCGTCGCCAGGCCGAGCGGGGCCTGCCCGGAGCGGACGCCGATCAGCTCGGCGATTCCCTGGAAGCCCCACAGCGAGCTCGGGAAGCGCGGGTTCACGAAGAGTATCTTCATCGGGGGATTCTCCTAAGGGGTGAAGAAAGGGGGGGCGGCTCTCCCTCCGAGCGCTGTCGGGATCGGAAGCACACCCCGAGGTGGGAATCGGGCCGGTATGGGCACCAGGAGCGGGGAGTGCGCTCCTCGGCGATCATCCGGCCGAAACGTTCCCGTGTCCGCCCCCGGCTCATGGGGAAGAGGTCCTCGGCAAAGGAAACCCCGTGTGGATGCCTGCGCACGATCGGAAGGAATCCCGGCCCTATGCGGGCACGAGGAGCCCGGAAAACTCCTCCACCGCCAGTTGCTCAAGCCACGCCGCGAAACGAGCGTCCCCCGGCCGCCGCCGTGCCACCTGGTGCGCCGCGTCCGCCCGGGAACGGAAGAGGCGCCAGAGAAAGTTCACCTGCCCCCCCGGCCGCCGGAGGAAGAAGACCGCGTCCGTTGGGGCGGTGGGCTCCGCCTCCGGGGTGTCCCCTTCCCGGAGCGCCTGCACGAACTCGACCCCGATGCCGTGGCCGGCCAGGGTGCGGGTCCGCACCGAGTCCGGCGCGGGAAGGTCAGCCGGATTCCCCGGGTAGCGCTCCACGCCGAAGAGCGGGACGGCCACCTCGTCCACCTTGTAGAGGTACGGGACCTTCACCCCGCACGCATCCAGGAGGGCCCGCGTCTCGGGGGAAAGCCAGTACAGCCCCGCCTCGAAGACATCCGGCCACAGTTCCACGACCCCGCCAGGCCCTTTCGGACGGACCTGGCGGAGAATCGCGGGAGCCTCTCTCGTGCGGAGGCAGAAGAACCAGCGCCGCTCGGCGCTCATTCGTCCAGACGCTCGTATCGGGTGTTGCGTCGGCGCGGCGTGAAGCCGGCCGACCGGATGCTCGCCAGCATCTCATCCAGGGAGAGAAGCCAGGTGGCGCCCGCGGCGCTCACCACCTTCTCTTCCAGGACCGTGCTCCCAAAATCGTTGACCCCGAAGCAGAGGGAGGTCCGGGCAATCTCCGGTCCCTGGGTCACCCAGGAGGCCTGGAGGTTCGGGACGTTGTCCAGCATCAGGCGGGCCACTGCCACCGTGCGGAGGTGATCCATCCCGTCGGTCCGGGTTCCCCCCAGGACCGTGTGGTCCGGTTGGTAGTTCCAGGCGATGAACGCCGTAAAGCCGCGCGTCTCGTCCTGGAGTTCCCGGATCCGGCAGAGGTGCTCGATCCGCTGCCCGGGCGTCTCGACGGAGCCGTACATCATCGTCGCCGTGGACGGAATCCCGAGGTGGTGGGCCGTCCGCATGCACTCCAGCCACTCCTCCGTCGTGTCCTTCAGGGGCGAGATCTGCTGGCGGACGGCGTCCACCAGGATCTCGGCGCCGCCCCCCGGGATGGAGTCGAGACCGGCCCGCTTCAGCCGCTCCAGGGTGGCCGCCAGCGTGAGGCCCGAGATCTTGGCCAGATACAGGAGTTCGGCGGGGGAGAGGGCGTGCAGGTGGACCGGGAAGGCCACCTTAATGGCCCGAAACGTCTCCTCGTACCACCCGATCTTCAGGGCCGGGTTCAGGCCCCCCTGAAACAGGATCTCGGTCCCCCCCAGGGTGACCACCTCCTGCACCTTCGCCAGGATCTCCTCTCGGGTGAGGGTCCAGGCCCCCTCCTCTCCCGGAAGGCGGTAGAAGGCGCAGAATGCACACTGGACCCAACAGACGTTGGTGTAGGAGAGGTTCCGGCCGATCACGTAGGTGACCTCGGGGGCGGGGTGCTTCCGGAAGCGGACCAGGCTCGCCAAGGTCCGGAGGAGGGAGGGGTCCGCCTTCTCGAGGAGGAGCAGTCCCTCTGCGGGGGTTAGCCGCTCCCCGCGCTCCACCTTTCCTGCGACATCCGTAAGGCTCACCGGCAACTCTCCGTGCGGCCCTCCCCCGGAGCAGGGCCGCTCATTCCCCCACGATCTGGACCTGGATGCTCCGCTCCCGGGGACCGTCCAGTTCAGCCGTCCCTCCCGCTCCCCGGCGCGATGGAAGCCCGGCTGGCGCCCCTCCCCTTCAGCCCCGGGCCAGGAGCATCCCCACGGCGCTGGCGGCTGCTGCCAACAGACCATTGGCCAGCGCCACGGTCTGGAGGCGCGCTACCATTCGGGAGTGCACCCCGGGGGCGAGCCCGCCCTCCCCCGCCGCCTCCCGCGCCACTGCGCGCGTGAGCCGGAGGCCCAGCCCGAAGAACTCGTACGATGCCAGCAGAAGGAGCACGAACACCAGCAGCAGCTTCAGCCCCAGGAGCCCGAACCAGCGCGCCGCGAACTCGCCTGCGTACCGCCCCTTCAGCACGGTGACTCCTGCCGCCCCGGTCAGCACCAGGACCCCCAGGCAGGCCAGACTGAGGGGATGCGCCACCCGGAGGATCCGCGCCAAGGTCGCTCGCTTTCCCGTGTCCGCCTCGCCCCGGAACGCGGGGAGGACCGCCGCTCCCAGCGTCAGGCTTCCGCCCAGATAGAGTGCCGCGGCCAACAGGTGCAGGGCGGCGAGGACCATTACGCCTCAGCCGGCTCAGGGGGCGAGGCGCCTGGCCGGCAAAGCGGGGGCATCATAAACGCAGGCCCGGCGGGCGGTCAAGGCAAACTTGCGACCCCCCCCTCCGGCTTCCGGTCAGGGCGGATTCCAGGCCATCCTGGCGGCTAGTGCGACTCCAAAGAAAAGAATTGTAGATAGTGCTCATGCGACGGCTCTCGTGCCGGGCCAACTGACGGGCATCACAAGCGCCCTCGGCGCCGCCGCCCTTTCCCCGGGCCGGCCGCTCCTCCGCCCGATGCGAGGAAAGGGCTACGTCGCGGCCGGCCCGGGCGGGCGGCGGCAGAAGGGCGGCCGGAGGCGAATCGGTCTGTCACGTCCGACGTGGGACCGCATTCTACCACTGGTACCACCGGGAGTAAGATACAAGGCGACGTCAGTTGGCCCGGCACTAGGGGTCCAGGGTGAGGAGATCCTGGATGCTCTCCAGAACGTAGTCCGGGCGCACCGGGGCCGCGGCCAATTCCTCCCGCCGCGTGACCCCGGTCAGGACCAGGGCTGTCGGCATCCCGGCCGCCCTTCCCATCGCCACATCCGTCTCCAGCCGGTCCCCCACCATCAGGCACGCGCCCGCGGGGAGGCCCAGGTGCTCCAGGGCTACCTCCAGCATGATCCGGTTGGGCTTCCCCACCACCACCTCCACCTTCCTGTTGGTCACCCCTTCCACCGCCCCGATCATCCCGGCCGCGTCGGGGATCTCCCCCGCCTCCGTGGGGCAGGTTCGATCGGGGTTCGTCGCCAGCATCCGGGCCCCGTGGCGGACGGCAATGAGGGCATCGTGCAGCTTCCGGTAGTCGAAGGTCCGGTCGAACGCGATGATGAGGTACCGGACGCGGGCCGGGTCCGCCTCCACGCGAAGTCCCGCGGCGGTCAGCTCTTCCTTCAGCGGCGGCTCCCCGATGACGTAGACCGGCGCCCCCGGATCCCGGGTGGCCAGGTAGCGGGCCATCACGTAGGAGGAGTTGACCACGTTCGTGAGGTCAGCGGCGATGCCGAAGCCCCGCAGCTTCTCGGCGTAGTGCGCCCGGCTCTCGACCGGTTTGTTGGAGAGGAAGCAGACCCGCGCCCCGCGCTCCCGCAGGGCCCGGACCGTTGCCGCGGCCCCGTCAATCACCCGGGGCCCCAGGTAGATGGTCCCGTCCAGGTCGAAGATGTAGCCCTGGAAGCCCATAGCGCAAGATCCGGGTCGCTGCCGGCGCCGGGGAGTCTCACTCCTCCTCGGAAAAGAGGGGGTGCTCGCACTGGGGGCAGAGTGCGACCTTGGGGCCAGGCTTGGCCTCGTCAATCTGTCCGGTCCAGCCGCACTGGGGGCAGGTTACCGGGAAGTCCACCGGCCCTCCGGGCGCCTGCCGATCTGGCCACCCGGTGCTTCGGTATCAGAGGAAGGGGACAGAGTCAAGAACGGGGTGATGCCGGGGGGACCGATCCCCGATCCGAGCGGGAGCGTCTTCGCAGGAGCAGGCCCCCTGCGCCCGGCGGCTCGGGTCCCACTGCGCCGGGCCGTCGGGAGTAGGAACCCTCACGGGAAAAAGTAGGCGAGGCCCAAGAAGGCGATATTCACGTTCACTCCACGGTTCGGTTGGGCGGTCCCGGCGTTGGAGGCGTGCCAGAAGCGGTAGGCGGCGGTCAAGGCCCACTCCCGCGTGAGGAAGAAATGGAAGCCCGCCCCCGCCTGGGGGGTGAAATTGAAGGAGGAGCCCTGGCCCTCCAGCCGATCCGTGGAGACCATGAGCCCGGCCCCGCCCTCCACGAAGGGCATCAGGCGGGTCCCAGTATAGAAATTGAACTTGAACAGGGCCGCGATCCCGCCGGAGAGGATCCGGGGCTCATCGACGGTGATGATGGCACTGGGCTCCGTCACGAACTCCAGGCTGCCCCGCACGGAGCCTATTCCCACCGGATCGCTCAGGACAATCCCCCAACGGGGCGTAAAGAAGAGGAACTCCCGATCCTCCTGGTTCCCCCCGAGGGTCTCGACCTGCTCTCCGTACCCCACCAGGAAGGTGAACTCCTGGGAGCCTTTCCGGAGCGCGCCGGGGAAGGCGGGTTCCTCCCGCTCTCCGCTCTGCGCCTGGAGCGGGAGGGCAAGAGCCGCCCGGGGCGCTGGCACCTCCTGCGCAGCAACCGCCCCACCCAACCACAGCGTGAGGAGGCCGCCAGCCACGAGCGGGATGGCTCCCGCTGGCCGGCGGCCCCGTGGAACCGGGTCGGTGTCCATGCCCCCTCCCCCGCGCACCCGCGTTCGATCGGGACCGGCCGGTTCTCCCTACCGGATCGGCGTGTCGAGGAACCGCTCGGTCCGGGCCACGGAGAAGGGGGTCGCGGGCTCCAGGACCGGCCCGAAGTCGGACCCGTTCGGCAGCGGGAATGTCGCCACCTCGTACGCCCCCACCAGGGTCCGACCGAGACCGAGGCCCATCCCCTTGATCAGGCCGACAGTCAGGCCGAAGAGCGGCCCGCTGGCCTCGGTCTCCAAGATCACTGTCTTCGGCCACTCGACGAGGAATCCCAGGGTGACATTGCTCATGCCGCGCCCGGCCTTCTCCCACATACCCGCGCCGCCGTTCCGTCCGAACCCGTCGTCCCGGGCAAGGGGCTCTTCCCCAAAGCTCATACCTGCGGCCAGAGCGAGAATGAGACCGACCATGACGAGACTCCGCACGATACTCCGCATCCCCGTCTCTCCTCTCTCTCTTCCTGGCGCCACCGATCCTTCCGCCGACACGCCCGCCTTGGCCTCTCCCCGACCAGGGTGATGCCTCCGCGAGACACCTCACCCCGGCTGAGGGTCACTCCTCCCAAACGACAATCGTATCTATGATGCCCAGGACGGACCGACCGTGGCTCAGGTGGCCGGCCCCGACTGGTGGCTCACCGGGGGATCGCAGCCCCCCAGCGCCTCAGGGAACGATGACGACCTTCAGCGCCTCCCTCCGCTCCATCGCGGTGAGGGCCGCCTCCAGGTCTTTCAGCGACATCTCATGACTGAGAAGGGACTCGACAGTCAGGCGCCGTCCGGCCAACAGGTTCAAGGCCTCCCGGACGTGCCGGGGAGTATGATGGAAAACCCCCAGGAGTGTCAACTCCTCATAGTGCAGGCGCCGGGTGTCCACACGGACCTGGCTGCCCGGGGCGCAGCCGCCGAAGAACGCCACCGTTCCACCCTTCCGGACGGCGGCGGCCCCCTGCTCCCACGCCTCCGGCTGGCCCACCGCCTCGATGACGATGTCGGGCCCCAGACCCCCCGGCGTCCGCTCCCGGACTGCCGCCACGGGGTCCGGGGTGGCGGCGAGGTCTACGACGACCTCCGCCCCGAACGCGTAGGCCCGGCTGAGGCGGAGCGCGCCGCGCCCGACGGCGATACAGCGAGCGCCCCGGAGCCGGGCCACCTGGAGGAGCAGGAGCCCGATCGGGCCTGTGCCCAGGATGGCCACCGTGTCCCCGGCCCGGACTCCGGCCCGCTCGATCCCGTGCAGGGCGCAGGCGAGCGGCTCCAGGAACGCCGCCTCCCGGGCCGGCAGATCGTCGGGGAGAGGGAGCAGGTTCACCGCCGCCAGGGGTGCCGGAACCCGGATGTACTCGGCAAACGCGCCGTTCAGGAAAAGGAGGCGCTCGCAGAGGTTCTCCTGACCGCGCCGGCAAAAGCCGCAGCTCAGGCAGGGAGCGGAGTTGGCAGCGGCCACCCGCTGGCCGACCCTAAACTGCTCCACCCCCTCACCCACGGCCGCCACCTCCCCGGCGAACTCGTGGCCGAAGACGGTGGGGATCTCCTGGATCATGACCGGGTGGCCCCGTCGGAAGGTCTTGATGTCGGTGGAGCAGGTCAGGGCGACCTGCACCCGGACGAGGACCTCTCCGGGCCCGGGGCCGGGGAGCGGAACTGTCCCGTACCGGATGTCCCCGGGGCCGTGAAAGGTCACCGCCCGCATCCGGGTTGGGATCCGCGCCCCCCCTCGGCCACCACGGCCCGACATCAAGTTCCCCCCTCTTCCGGGGTGAGCATGACCTTGAGAGCCCGGAGTTCCCGGACCAGGTCTATCCCCTCCGCGAGGGCGCTGAGGGGGAGGCGGTGGGTGATTAGCCCGGCCACCCGGACGCGCCTGGCTGCCAGAAGATCGAGGGCCTCCCGCAGGTCAGCCGGCGAGGGAGAGTAGGAACCGAAGAGGGTCAGTTCCCGGTAGTAGAGGGGGTTCAGGTTCACGGGGACCGCCGCATCCGGGGCCAGGGGGGCGAAACAGCAGAGGGCGCCGCCCTCCCGGACCCAGGCGAGGGCGGGAGGGAGGGCCAGCGCGCCCCCTGCCGTGAGGACGGCAAGGTCCGCGCCGCGGCCGTCGCTGACGGCGCGGATGGCCGCCCCCACCTCCTCGCGGGTCGGGTCGAGGGCGGCTTCCGCCCCGAGGAGCCGGGCAATATCCCGCCGCTCCGGGATCGGGTCCACCCCCACGACCCGCGCGCCCCGCAGGCGAAGAAGCTGGATGAAGAGCAACCCGATCGAGCCGAGCCCGACCACGACCGCCGCCTCTCCGGCCTCCAGGGGCGAGCGCCTGACCGCCCTGAGACAGGATGCGAGCGGCTCGGTGAAGGCCGCTTCGCCGTCACCCAGGGACTCCGGGACCGGGAGCGTGACCTCCGCGACGTGACGCGCCGGGACCCGGATGAAGGCGGCGAACCCTCCCGGATCGAGGTTGCTCTCGCGGAAAGCCCGGCACATGGAGACGTTCCCGTGGCGGCAGTAGTGGCACGTCCCGCAGGGGACGTGGTGCGCGACCACCACGCGGCTCCCCGATGAAAACCCCTTGACCCCCGTCCCGACGGCCACGACTGTCCCCACCACCTCATGCCCGAGCACGGCAGGCGCAGGCACGGTCCCGTGGACGATCTTGTAGATGTCGGAGCCGCAGAGGCCGCAGGACCGGAGCGCCACCAGCAATTCCCCTGGCCCGATGGCCGGAACGGGGAGGGATCTGGCCTCCACGCGCCCGTTCCCGACATAGACAGCCGCCGTCATTGTCCGAGGAATCTCCACCCCCGCCCTCTCGCGCTCCCTAGCGGCGCCGCTCGACGATGAAGCGGGCGATCCCCCGGAGCGGATCGGCCCGCGTGTCGAGCGCCTCCAGCGCTTTGACAGCCTCGGCCGCCAGAGCGGCCGCCCGGGCCTTGGCCCTCTCGAGCCCGTGCACAGCCGGGTAGGTCGCCTTCCCCTTGGCGGCATCACTCCCCACTGCCTTGCCCGTCGTCGCCGCTTCCCCTTCCACGTTCAGGATATCGTCCGCGATCTGGAAGGCCAACCCGACCGCCTCACCGTAGGCCGTGATGGCCTGCAGCTGCGCCTCGCCTGCTCCGCCCAGGAGCGCGCCGGCCCGGAGCGACGCCCGGATGAGCGCACCCGTCTTGTGGCGGTGCACGGACTCGAGGTGCGCCGCGTCCACCTCCTTCCCCTCGGAGAGGATGTCCAGCGTCTGCCCCCCCACCATCCCCCGGGAGCCAGCGGCGACCGCGATCTCCTGGATCACCGTCAGCAGCCGCCCCGGATCGTGGCGGCGAATGCACTCCGCACCGGTCAACAGCCCGAACGCCTCGGTGAGAAGCGCGTCCCCCGCGAGGATGGCCACCGCCTCCCCGAAGACCCGGTGGCTCGTCGGCCGGCCCCGGCGGAAGTCGTCGTCGTCCATCGCGGGGAGATCATCGTGGATCAGGGAGTAGGTGTGGATCATCTCCAGGGCGGCCGCCACGGGCAGCAGCGGCTCAGGGGCGCCGCCCACCGCCTCCGCCGCGGCCAGGACCAGGACCGGGCGCAGTCGCTTCCCCCCGCCGAAGACGCTGTAGCGCATCGCCCGATGGATGACGGCCGGCTCCGCGGTCTCCGCCGGCAGGAGGCGGTCGAGCGCCTCCTCCACCAGCACCCGTCGCGCCTCCAGGTACTCCGCCGTCTCCATCTCACCCTCTCGCGTAGCCGTGGGCGGTAAACCAGCCCACTGCCTCCCGGAGCGCCTCCTCCGCCGGCGTCTGGGGGAGGCCCAACTCCCGGACCGCCTTGGCAGGGTCGAAGAACATCACCTTGCGCGCCATGCGGACTCCCGTCAAGGGAATCCGGGGGGGACGCCCCGTCAGGCGCGAGACCGCCTCCGCGGCCACCGCGGCGGCGAAGGCAACTCCGTACGGGATCCGGAGGCGAGGGGCGGGGATCCCGGTGAGACGCGAGAGCAGGGCGAAGATCTCCTCGAGCATCAGGTTCGCGTGTCCCAGGATGTACCGCTCTCCCGCCTTTCCGCGCTCCGCGGCCAGCAGGTGGCCGGCCGCCACGTCGGAGGCCGCCACCAGGTTCAGCCCGGTGCGCAGCACCCCCCGCATCCGGCCCCGCAGGAAGTCCACGATCATCTGGCCGGTGGGGGTCGGCTTGACATCGTAGGCGCCCACAGGAGCCGTCGGGTTCACGATCACCACCGGCAGGCCGGCGCGGGCAAGGAGCGAGGCCTCCTGCTCCGCGAGGAACTTGGAGCGCTTGTAGTGACCGACCATCTCGGCCAGCGTGACCGGGGTGTCTTCCGTCCCGGGCCGCCCATCCCCCGGGTTCCCCAGGGCGCCCACGGTGCTGGTGTACACGATCCGCTTTGCTCCCGCCTCCCCCGCCGCCGCGAGGACCGTCCGGGTGCCGCCGACGTTCGCCCCGTACATGGCGGCGGGGTCCCGGACCCAGAGCGAGTAGGCGGCGGCCGCGTGGAACACCGTCTCGCACCCCCGGACTGCCCGAGCGGTCGCGGCAGGATCGGTGATGTCCCCCTCCACCACCTCGACGGGAAGCCCTGCGAGGTTCCGGGGGTCGCTCCCGCGGCGGACGAGGCAGCGGACGGTCTCCCCCTCGCGGAGCAGCGCCCGGACCAGGTGGGCACCCACGAAGCCAGTCCCCCCGGTCACCAGCGCCGTCACGCCGATCCCCCTCTACTGCCGGCCCGCGGAGGCCCGACCGGCAGCCGCCTCCAGGCCTGCCAGGGCCGCCTTCTCATTG
>CAZRDA010000016.1:0-13821 GCA_964598715.1 uncultured bacterium
GGCCGGGGGACATCCTGCGGGCCATGAGCGGGAAGACCATCGAGGTCATCAACACCGACGCGGAGGGCCGCCTCATCCTCGCCGATGCCCTCACCTACGCGCGGCAGCAGGGCGCCGCGCGCCTGGTGGACGTCGCCACCCTCACCGGCGCCTGCGTGGTGGCCCTGGGGACGATCCGGAGCGGGGCCTTCGCTAACGACGAGGGCTGGATGGCGGCCGTCCGGGAGGCGAGCGAGGCGGCGGGGGAGAAGATCTGGCCGCTCCCGATGGACGACGAGTACGACGAGCTGATCAGGAGCGACATCGCCGAGATCAAGAACACGGGGGGCCGGAAGGGGGGGGCGATCACCGCTGCCAAGTTCCTGGCGCACTTCGTGGAGAAGACGCCCTGGGTTCACCTGGACATCGCCGGCACTTTTGAAAGCGACAAGGAGAAGGGGTACAGGGTGAAGGGCGGGACCGGCGTCGCCGTCCGCACGCTCATCGAGATCGGACTCCGGCTCGCCCGCTGACGGCTCGGGGAGCCCGGCGCCGTGCTTTTCCCGGGGCCGCCCGCTCCTCCGCCCGATGCGAGGAAAGGGCTACGTCGCGGGCGGCCCCGGGCGCACGGCGCGGGGAGACCGGAGCGGCGACAGAGCGCCGGAAAACAGCGCGCCGCAGGCGGGCAGCCTGCGGCGCGCTGTTTTCAACGGGAAAACTTACCTGACCTCGACCGCCACGCAGGTGAGGGTCTTGGTGATCCCGGTGATGGTCCGGATCTTGGAGAGGACCACCTTCCCGAGGGCGTCAATGTTTGCGGCCTCCACGTGGGCGATGATGTCGTAGGGACCGGTCACGGCGTGAGCCATCTTCACGCCCGGGATCTTCTGGATGGCCTTCAGTGCGCTTCGGGCCTTGTCGGATGCCGCCTCGACGAGGACATACGCGATTGTTGACATCCCCTCTCCTCCTGTCACCCGCCTTGCCCCTCGCCCCTGGCCGGTCCCGGCCCGCCGGGCGCCGACCGCTTCCTCTGTCCCGCTCCACCGACGCGTTCTTCCAGCGCCTCGATCTTGGCCGTCCGCCGGGCGTGGCGCCCCCCCTCGAAGCGGCTCTCGAGCCACGCCTTCAGGATCTCGCGGGCAAGCCCCGGCCCCACCACCCGCCCCCCCATCGTCAGGACGTTGGCGTCGTTGTGGGCCCGGGCCATGCGAGCCGAGAAGGGGTCGGCACAGCAGGCGGCCCGGACCCCCGGGACCTTGTTGGCGGTGATGGCCATGCCGATCCCCGTCCCGCAGATCAGCAGGCCCGAGGGGGCCTCCCCCGAGGCGACCGCCTCCGCCACCCGGACGGCGAAGTCAGGGTAGTCCACCGACCCGACCGAGTCGGTTCCCACGTCACGGACCTCGTAGCCTTGCTCCTTGAGGTAGGCCTTGAGGTCTTCCTTCAGGGGAAAGCCGGCGTGGTCGGCCCCCACGGCCACCACCTTCTGCATCTGCTCCTCACGCGGGAATCCCACCGCCCAAGCGCCCGCCAGCGTATCGGAAAGGCCATCCCAAGGCAAGGGGAAACCGCGTCCTTACGCTGCTGTCCAGCCCCCGTCCACGGTCAGCACGGTGCCGGTGATGTAGGCGGCGGCATCCGAGACGAGGAAGAGGGCGGCTGCCGCCACCTCCTCGGGCAGCCCGAAGCGCCTCATGGGGACCCGCTGAAGGAGCGTCCGCCGCAACCCCGGATGGTCGCGGAGCGACGCGGTCATGTCGGTCTCGATGAATCCCGGGGCGAGGGCGTTGACCCTCACCCTGTGCTGGGCCCACTCCAGGGCGAGCGTGCGCATCAGTTGCAACAGCCCCCCCTTGGTGGCATTATAGGCGGCCAGCCGGGGGAGCCCCACCAGCCCGCCGATGGAGGCCATGACCAGGATCGGCCCCGTGGCGGGCGAGCGCGAACGCCACCGCCCGGCCGATCCCCCGGCTCGCCCCGGTCACGAGGGCGACCTTCCCTGTCAGGTCACAGAAGGGAACGCTCCCCATGGGCCCCTCCGGCGGGCAGTCAAACAGAACCAGCAGGGGCTGTCAAGGCGCCCCGGGCGCCCGGCCATGAGTCGTCCCGACGACCCGATCCGCACCGAGGCCCTCCAGCACCTGGACAGCCTCTACGGGTTGGCGCGGTGGCTCGTCCGGGACTCTCGGGAAGCCGAGGAGCTGGTCCAGGAGACCTTCCTGCGGGCGCTCAGGTATGCCCACACCTTTACGCCTGGAACCAATCTGCGCGCCTGGATGTTGCAGATATTGAGGAACCTGCACCTGACGGCCCGCAAGAACCGGGGGCGCGATCAGGCGCTTTTCGCCGTGCCGGCAGGGGAGGCGGAAGGGGGACCGGGCCCGCGGAAATCGAACCCCATCGGGGCCTCGGCTGGGGACGCAGGCGCGGCGCTCGACCTCGACGCCGCGCTCCACCGGCTCCCCGAGGAGTTCCGGACGGCGGTCCTGCTGGCGGACCTGCTCGGGTGCTCGATGGCCGAGGTCGCCCTGATCCAGGGCTGCGCGGTGGGCACGGTCAAGTCGCGCCTCTTCCGGGCGCGGGGAATGCTGAGAGAGATGCTCAAGGACTACCGTTCATGAGCGGGCCAATAGCACGCCCCGAGTGCCGCGCTGTCCAGGCTCTCGTGCCCGACTTCCTGGCTGGGGAACTGGAGGGCGAGGTGGCGGAGGCTGTCGAGGGGCACGCCACCTCCTGCCCGGCCTGCGGGCCGCTCCTCGCCGCCCACCGTGAGGTTCGGGACCTCGTCCGGGCTCACGCCTCCCGCGCGGTTGCGCCGGCCTGGCTCCGGGAGCGGGTGGAGCGCCTCCTCGCCCGCCCCGGCTTCGGCCGGCGCCTGGCCAGGCTTCTGGCGACACCCGGACGGGCCGCGGTCGCCGCCGCCGCGCTCACGGCTCTCCTCCTCGCGCCCTCCCTCTACTTCCTTCTGGCCCCCCGAGAGGAGCCGATTCAGGTCCTCACCCAGGCCTCTCTCGCCGAGCACTCCCGGGCCGCGCTCAGCCGCGGCTGGCGCGCGGAATGGCCCGACGGGGGTGCCCTCCTCGGGTACCTGCGCGAGACGCTCGGCCTGCCGCTGGAGCGCCTGTTTGTTGGCGATCCGGATTTGGAGCTCCTCGAAGTTTATCCAAGCGTGGTCATGGGCGAGAAGGGCGTCGCCATCCTCTACCGGGACCGGACCGGACGGACGAGCACGCTGCTTGTTCTCCCAGGCCGGGGGCTAGAGATCCCGGCCCGGAACCGGATGCAGATTGAGACGTTCCGCCCCTACCTGGCGCGGGCCGACCGGCACAACCTCCTGATCTGGAAGCAGGGGGATTTGGCCTACAGCTTGGTCTCGGAGCAGGAGGAGGCGACACTAGCCGGGGTGTACCTGAAGATCCGCAAGGCCCCCTAGGCGGGAACCCTGGGGGGAAGGCCGGAGTTGTGGAGGGTAGGCGCCGGGGCGCCCGCCGGTTTTTCCCGGTATGGGGCGTGGATCCCGGCATGGAGTGAACGCAGCGAAGGGAGGCGTGCAATGCGGCGGATGACAGTGGTGGTGGCGGTAGCGCTGGCGGTGCTGTTGGTGGCGGGGCCCGCCTTGGCCTTCCAGTGCCCGAAGCTCCAGAAGGCGGCGGGGGAGTCCATCACGAAGGCCGAAGCGGCCGTGGGGAAGGTCGCCGACGCGAAGGCGAAGGCGGCGGCCCAGGCGATGGTGAACCTGGCCAAGGAACTGAACGCGGCCTCGGAGTCGAGCCACAAGAAGGGGGCGGACACCAAGGACGCGAACCTGCACTATCGCTCAGAGGCGGAGGCGAAGGCAGCCAAGGCCCTGGCCGACATGGCCGCCAGCATGTAGGACCGCTTTCGGGGGGGAAGGCCCGGGGGACGATCTCCCCCGGGCCTTTTTCACGTCGGGCCCCTCCCGAGCGTTGATCGCGCCCGGGCGGCGTGATAGGGTGCTGGTGAAGCACGGAGGGCGCCGCGTGCCCGGCAGGCCCTGATGTTTGACTTCCCACTTCACCCGCCGCTGGTCCACTTCGCCTTGGCGGCTGCCGTGGGGGCATCCCTCTTCGAGGGCTTGGGCCTCATCCTAAAGCGGCCTCCCCTCCGCCAGACCGGGGGCCACCTCCTCCACCTCGTCCCGATCCTTCTGGCAGCGACCATCGCAGCGGGCCTCTACGACGCCGACCCGGTCCCGCTGACCGGTCAGGTGGGTGCCCTGATCGTGCTGCACCGGAACCTGGCCTTCGGGGTGGGGGCGGCTTACCTGGTGGCTTGGGTGCTGCGCTGGGTGGAGGATCGGCGGTTCGCCGGGCGCGGAGCGCCTCGCCTATTCGTCATGATCTACGGCCTGGTCCTGCTCATCGGGTTGGGGCTGATCCTGGTGACGGGCTACTACGGCAGCGAGCTGGTTTTCAAGCAGGGGGTGAACGTCGGCTGAGCGGGCGCGCAGGACCGGGGAGGGGCTACCTGCGCGCCGGGAGGGTGGAGGCCCCCTGGGGCTGTTGGAAGCGCTGGATCAGGTCGCGGGCCTCCCTGTAGTTCGGGTCAATCTCCAGGGCTCGCTTCGCGCAGCGGAAGGCACCCGTGCTGTCCCCCACCTCCCGGAGGCAGACCGCCTTGTTGAACCAGGCCTGCTTCAGGGTGGGGTCGTGCTTCAGGGCCTGGTTGAAGCAGTCAATCGCCTCAGCGTACTTCCGCTTGTTGAAGCAGCAGAGGCCCTTGTTGTTCCAGGCGGTCTTCAACGACTGGGGGTCCTTGAGGTCCTTGATGGCCCGCTCCAGGTAGGCGATGGCATGGTCGTACTCCGCCATGTGCATGGTCGCCGCCCCCAGCTCCAGGGCTGACTCGACCTCGGGGGGGAGGGGCGTCCCGGCGCAGGCTGCCGTCCCGGCCAGCTTCGGGAGGGTCCGCAGGCTTTCGGCCGCCGCCCCGAAGTGCGGCTCTTGTACGGCGGCTGCCTTCACCGTAATGCGGGTCAGGACGCTGCGAATGCCACGGGCGGCGAGGACCGCGTCTAAGGCGGGGTCCTCAGCGTCCCGGAGGAACCGCCGGGCCAGGATGGCGGTGAGCGCGGCGCCGGCCGGCGCGGGCGTGCCGGGGACCGGCTCCTCGAACAGGGCATAGGCGAGCGCCGCGGGGGAGGCCGAGGCTAGCCGGACCGCCTCGGGCAGGTCCTGCTCGGGGAGGCGCCCGGAGAACCGCATCTGGAGATGTCCCAACAGACCGTCCCGGATCTGCTTCGAGGCGAAGGGGGAGGCGAGGAAGGTAAACCGGTACGGTCCGGTCAGGAACTGGCGCGCCAGATCCAGGAAGACCGGGAATTTGGGCACCAGAGCGTACCGATCGCTTTTCCGCGGCTGGCGGGGGAGCCGGTGGCAGGACAGCAGCCCCTCCCGGTGCAGAACCTGGAGGGCGAGGAGGACGTCCGGGATGCTCTCCTTCTCTGCGGCTGCCAGCGTCTCGGCGTCCAGGGGCTGGAGGGAGAGGAGTCGCAGGAGGATCTTCTCCCGGAGCAGAAGATCGTAGGGCTTCATCTCCCGGAGGGAAGGATCGAGGCGCCGGACATCTTCCGCTATCCACCGGGGGAGCGGGTTCCCCTCCGCGGTCAGGAGGAAGAGGAGGGCCGGCCGCTTGTTCACCAGAGCGGTCTGCAACCAGAGGAGCCGTCCCTGCATGTACAAGACGGCCCGCGGCCCCAGGGGGAGGGTGCAGTGGGCGCGCATCACGCCATCCATGTCCAGCGGGTCCCGCAGGTGCCCGCCGCGGGCAAGCACGTGCAGGATCCGATCGGGGCCGTAGAGGCGGAAGTCACTCCGGGCCGGATCAGTGAGGTGGTCGAACCAGGCCATGGCGGATCGGCTGAACCCGCCCGGTGCCAGCGCCCAAGCCGTCAGGCGCTTCACGTGCCGCCGCTCCCGCCGGAAGCGGCGGAAGAGGCGCCGGATTTCCTCCGGGCCCACTTCTCGCGCCGTCGCGCGCGCTTCGGCGAGTAGCGGGTGCCCGGTGGTCTTCTCCTTCGCGCGAAGGTCGAGGAGAATGCTGCCCGCCGTCAGGCTGAGCCTGCTCTTGGTGGGAAGGTAGCCGGTAGTTTCGAGGAGGAGGCGGGTAAAAGCGTCAAAGGCGAGGGCCCGCTCGCGGGGTGATGCGGCGATGATCCGAACACGGGTCATCGCTTCCCGATCTTGCGGCGTCCGCTTGCTCCCCACGCTCTCTCTCGCTCCATCACAGTGACGACGACCCGCGAAGCCCTTCCCGCGCGTATCCAGAGAAACAGAACCGGGCGAAAGCCCGCCCGGTGCGGCCTTGCGGCTCTCGGTGTCGGTAGGTTCCCTTCTAGCATGCGGATACGGGATGGTCAAGAAGCAACTGGAAAAGCGAGCCGGTAATTTTGAATCGTGAAAACACCTCTCATAAATGAGGGCTGAATTGTCAGATGAAGAAAACATCTCAAAATATCTATTTTCATTGGCTTTGAGGCTGGTCGCATGGTAGGGTTGATGATAGCCAAAACTTGGACTCCATGCTCTATAACCATTTGGTTTCACGAGGGTAGGCTAAGATGGGGCGTCCTTCGATAGTGTCGGCCACGGAGGAGGAGAGGTTTTGCGCGTGACTGTTCGCTGCTTCGCGGGGGCGAGGGAGGCGGTGGGGCGGGCCTCCCTTCAGGTGGAGATCGCGGAGGGGGCCACGGCGGGCGATCTCCTGGCGCACCTCGCCGGCGCCCACCCTCGCCTGGAGGGGATCGCCCGGCACCTCCTGCTCTCCGTGAACCGGGAGTACGCCGACCGATCGGCCCTTCTCAAGGCCGGGGACGAGGTGGCCCTCATCCCACCCGTAAGCGGCGGGGCGGAGGCGCCGCTCTTCGAGATCAGCGAGGCCCCCCTCTCGGTGGACGCGGTGGCGGCGAAAGTGGCGCGCCGCTCCTCCGGGGCCATCGCCACGTTCACGGGGGTGGTCCGGGAGCACTCGCGCGGGCGGCGGGTGGATCACCTGGAGTACGAGGCCTACCCCGAGATGGCCCTGGCCAAGATGCGGGAGATCGCCGACGAGATCCGCGCCAAGTGGGAGGTGGACGCGGTCGCGATGAGCCACCGGGTCGGGCGCCTTGAGGTCGGGGAGGCCAGCGTCGTCATTGCCGCCGCTGCCCCCCACCGGCAGCAGGCCCTCGAGGCGTGTGCCTATGCCATCGAGCGCCTAAAGGTGGCCGTCCCCATCTGGAAGAAAGAGGTCTGGACCGACGGGTCCGAGTGGATCGGCCTCGGCTCCTGAGCCCGCACGAGTCGGCCGTCAGCGAGCCGCCCGGCGTCGCCGGTCGCGTTCCGTCGGGGGCGGGGCATCAGAGTTTGTCCGAAGTCGTCAGCCGGGCTGGCTCTTCGAGAACGTCCAGAATGGCCTTTGCGCAGTACACCCGGTCCCGCTTGGCGTGGCTGATTTCCGTGACGATGCCCAGTTGCTCGAGCCTGACCACAGCGCGCTGGGCTGTGGTGAACGCGACGTGAAGTTGTTTCGCGGCACCCTTGACCGTGAGGAACGGATTGGCCGCGAGCTGATCCACCAGCGCCAGCGGGACTTTTGAAGACGCCCCCGCGACAGCAACCCGCCACTCTGCCAGATGCCCGTTGATCCGTTCGGCTCGCCCCAGGGCGTCCTCAGCCTGGCGCGCGACGCCATTCAGGAAATACTGGAGCCAGTTGGACCATTCGCCACGCTCGGTGACGCCCCCGAGCCGGTCGTAGTAGTCGCGCCGAGTTGCCTCGAAGAACGCGCTCAGGTAAAGCAGGGGTGTTGGCAAAATCTCCCGCTCGACAAGAAATAGCGTGATCAGCAGCCGCCCGACGCGCCCGTTGCCGTCCAAAAACGGATGAATGGCCTCGAACTGAGCGTGAGCCAGCGCGACTTGCACCAGAGGCGGCAACGATCGGTCATGGAGAAACTTTTCCCACTCCCCCAGGCATGCCATCAGTTCCGTCGGGGGAGGCGGGACGTAGACGGCGTTTGCCAGCGTGCACCCCGGCGGGCCGATCCAGTTCTGGGACCGTCGGAACTCCCCCGGGGTCGCGTAATCGCCGCGCCCGCCTGCCAAGAGTTTCTCATGGAGTTCTCTCATTAACCTGAGAGACAGGGGGAGTTTCTTCAGGCGCTTGATGCCATACTCCAGCGCGACGACATAGTTGGTCACCTCGCGCAGGTCGGCCGGGCTTCGCTCTACCACGGCCCCCGCTTCTGCCGCCAGCAGCTCCCCGAGCGTCGCCTGGGTTCCTTCAATCCGGCTCGACAGCACCGCCTCGCGCCTAACGAACGGCCGGATGAGCAGGTGCGGGTTCGGCAACCGCCTCCCTTCCCCGGCGAGCCTGCCGATCATCCTGTCGGCGTCGGAAAGCACGCGCACCAACTCCGGGGTCCAGGTGAAGTCGGGAGGCAGGGGGTCGGGGACGAAGGCGGTATGCCCCCCAGGGCAAGACACCTTCCGGCCGGGAACTTTTTTCATTCGCAGGCTTCCGCTAATTTTCGGGAGCGAAAATAATCCCGATGCTTGTTATCGAGTCTATATGAAATCGAAAATAATAGTCAAGCGGTTGTAGGCAGGCTTTCAAAGGACCCCGATGAAGGCTCGGTGCAGGAGAGTGGCAGCGAGGGCGTTCATCCCCGCAACCCGTTCCGCAAGCGTCTTTCGGGTTCTTTCGGCCTACGCCATTTGCTCGCAGAGGTGCCCAGCAATCTCCCGCGCGGCGCCACCCGCGGCTCGGCTGCATTCCTGGGTGCACCTCGTTGGGCCGTCACTAGCGCCCTGCCTGCTCCCGGAGCGTCTTCAGCGTCTGCTCCAGCCCGCGCATCTGCTCCCCGTAGACTGCCCAGTTGCCCTGCCGGAGCATCTCCTGGGCCCGCGCGAACTGTTCCGCCGCCCGGGCCGTCAGCTCCCGGAGGCCGGCCGGCACCGGCGACGCCTGGTCCGTGATCGGCGCCCCGGGCGCCGGCGGCCGCGCCGCGGCCAACGCCTGCCCCGGTCCCCCGAAGAGCCGGGTGAGCGAGCCCTCCAGCGTCTCCTCCATGGCGATCTGGCTCCCGAAGGCGGCGATGACCCGCTTGAGTTCCGGGAGGGAGCCCCGCTCCGATGCCGCAAGGTAGAGGGGCTGCACGTACAGGAGCGACTTCTCCACCGGAATGGCCAGGAGCGACCCCCGGATCACCTGGGAGCCCTGCTGGTTCCAGAGGGACAGTTGCTGGGAGATGTAGGCGTCCTGGTTGATCCGGGCCTCGATCTGCCGGGGGCCGTACACCAGTTTCTGTTTCGGGAAGGTATAGACGAGCAGCGTCCCGTACTGGGGGGGGTCGCTGCGCGCCGCCAGCCAGGCCGACATGTTGTCCCGGCGGGCGGGCGTGAAGGGGACCAGGAGGATGAACTCCTCCCGCGGCTCGCCGGGGAGGCGCATGATCGTGTAGTAGGGCTCCATCGGGACCTCCCGCGTCTCGCCGGCCCGGCGCGGGATGTGCCAGACGTCCTCCTTATTGTAGAAGACCTGCGGGTTCTGCATGTGATAGGTGGCGTACATCCGGGCCTGGATGCCGAAGAGGCCGGTCGGGTAGCGGATGTGGGCGCGCAGGTCGGCCGGCATCGCGCTCAAGGGCTTCAGCAGGTCGGGGAAGGCGGCCGCGTAGGCCTGGATGACGGGATCACCTGGCTCGCTCACGTAAAAATTCACCGTTCCGTGGTAGGCGTCCACGGTGACCTTCACGGCGTTCCGGATGTAGTTGCCGACGCGAGGGGTCGGCTCCGAGTAGGGGAACCGGTCGGAGACGGTGTAGGCGTCAATGAGCCAGACCAGCCTCCCGTCCTGCGTCAGGACCAGGTAGGGGTCGGTCTCGAACCGGAGGAACGGGGCGATCTTGCGGACCCGCTCGTCAATCCGCCGGTGCATCAGGATCCGGCTCTCCCCCTGGAGGTTCTCGTTCAAGGGGATCCGGATGGTGGCGAAGCGGGCGGCGAAGAGGGCCTTGCGCCAGGCGGAGCCGATCGGGATCCCGCCGGTCCCGACGTAGGTGGAGTACACGTTGTCCTCCCCCGCCGGGTAGTCCACCTCCTTCGCCGTCGTCTTCACGAAGACGTACTCGTTGCTCAGTTCGCCGTAGTAGATTTCCGGGCGGGTGACCTTGAGGGGACCGGTGGACCTAGGGGGGATGTCCTGGATGTAGAACTCCGGCAGCCCCTCCCGGCTGATCCGGCTGACCGGCCCCATCACGATCCCGTAGCCGTGGGTGAAGGCGAAGTGTTCGTTGATCCAGTTCCGGTTGGGCAGATGCTCGTAGGAGAGTTCCCGCGGGGAGACCATCGTCTGCTGGTACCGCCCGTCAATGATGTAGCGGTCGTTGTCCACGTCCACGAACTTGTAATAGGTCCGGATCTCCTGGAGCTGGCCGTAGGTGGCCAGGAGCGGCCGGTGATCCCAGAGGCGGATGTTGTCAATGGTGAGGCGATTCCGCTGGAGGTCCTGCCAGCCCAGGTTCTCCTCCGCCGGGAACTCCACCTCCCGGATATTGTCCAGGCCGTAGGCCAGCCGGGTGAAGCGGATGTTATGAGTGATATAGGGGGTCTCCACCGCGATCTCGTTCGGGATGACCCGGAACCGCTGGAGGAGGGCCGGGTAGATCCCCTGCCCCACCACGGCCGCGCCGATCAGCGCGATGAGGCCCGTGGCCAGCCAGCGGATCCCCGGCCGGTAGAGGTGCACGACGCAAAGGCCGGCGCAGACGAGGCTCAGGAGGGTCAGGAGCATGAGCGCCGGCCGCACCGCGTGGATGTCGGTGTAGGAGGCCCCGAAGACCACCCCCCGCGGAGACAGGAGGAGGTCGTAGAGGTCGAGTTGGAAGCCGGCCGCCTTCACGGTCAGGAGCCCCGCGCCTAGGAGCAGCAGGTGGCCGCGGGCCCATCGGCTCGCCCGGGGGCCGCGGGACGTGAGCTGGATCCCCCGGAAGAGGAGGTACGCGAGGACCGTGAGGAGCGCGGTGACCCCCAGGAGCACCATGGCCCACCCGTAGAGGGTGTTGAGGAACGGGAGCGTGAAGATGTAGAAGCCCACGTCCTTCCCGAAGAGGGGATCGCTGATCCCGAAGGTGGCGCCGTAGCGGAACCGGAGGAGGGTGTCCCATTGCTGCGTGGCCTGGAGCCCGGCGAAGACGCTCAGGAGCAGGACGCCGGGGAGGAGGAAGCGGCGGAGGTACGGCTCCACGATGAAGCGGCTCGGGAGCCCCAGGTGGTCCTCGAGCTCGATGAGGACGTCGGTGGCAGGGGAGCGGCTGGCCAGGTACAGGTTCCCGTACACGGTGGCGAAGAAGAGGCTCCCCAGGAGAAGCCCGAGGACCGCCTTCGCCGTCAGGATGCGGAGGAAGGCCGCCCGGTACCCCACCTCCCCGAACCAGAGCCAGTCGGTGAGCAGCGAGACGGCCTGGGCAGAGAAAAGCAGGGCAGTGGCCAGCAGGAGGAGCAGGATCATCCGGAAGGCGAACCGTCGGGGCATCGGGCTTCCACTTGGCGCGCGCATGGCTAGGGAGTTCTGAGACCGAGGG
This sequence comes from uncultured bacterium, assembly GCA_964598715.1. Lineage (GTDB taxonomy): Bacteria > Methylomirabilota > Methylomirabilia > Methylomirabilales > JACPAU01 > JACPAU01. Next base: position 11,566 of record CAZRDA010000016.1, read on the forward strand.
GGAGGCTCAAGGTCCCGATGGCCCCGCCCGTCTCCGGGTCGCGCGGAACCCAGGAGAGCGTGAACGGTCCGATCCCGGCCGCGAGCAGAGCGAGGAGGGGCCGCTGCATGGCGGAAGTCTAGCATGCCTCTTCGGGCAAGTCTGCCCTTGATTTTGGCAGGGAAATCGGTACGATAGCGCCGGCCCGGTTCCGAGGGGCCGCGCCGGAGTTCTCCGGCCCGCCAGAGCGCCCTGAAACCAAACGGCTGAACCCGTGGGGGAGGTCATGGAACGCGCCGACCTGGAAAAGATGACCGTCATCAAGCTCCGGGAGTACGCCCTGGAGAAGCACCCGGGCATCGAGGGCGTCTCCGGGATGCAGAAGGAAGACCTCATCGAGGCGACCATCGCTGAGGAGGTCAAGCTCGGACTGCGGCCAACAGAGCCGAAGGGGGCGGCCGCCCCGGCACCCCCCAAGGCGGGGGACCTGAAGGCGAAGATCCGGGCGCTCAAGGCCGATCGGGACAAGGCCCTGGCCGGCAAGGACGGGGCAGGCCTCAAGACGATCCGGACGAAGATGAAGCGCCTGAAGCGACAGATCAGGAAACTCAAGCAGGTGTCGTAGGCTTCGCGTGACAGGAGGTGGGGGATGCCGACCTACGACTTCCGGTGCAGCCGGTGCACCAAGAAGTTCACGCTCACCATGACCATCAAACAGCGGGAGGTCGGTAAGATCAAGTGCCCGAAGTGCGGGACGAACAAGCCGGAGCCCCTCTTCGGGACCTTCTTTGCCAAAACCTCCCGGAAAAGTTAGGGGGGTGGTGGTCGGGCGGGGTGGACCGCAGATTGCATCAGCGGTGGGCCTCGCCCTGCCGCCCCGTCCCGGCGGGCGGGGGAGCACGACACTCCCGGCCATGAGGGACGGCCGGACGCCTGCCTCATCCTGAGGGGAGGATGGTGTTCAGATCTCCCGGCGCCATCGCCGTGCACATCGGCCCCCTCAGCATCCGGTGGTACGGGGTTCTCATCGCTTTGGCCGTCCTGGTGGGGACCACGCTCGCCCAGCGGGAGGCCCGCCGGAAGGGGCTGGATCCGGATCCCCTGACCAACGCTATCGTCCTCGCGATCATCTGCGCCCTCGTAGGGGCCCGCCTGTACTACGTCGCCTTCAACTGGGACTACTACGCGGGGAATCTCGCCAAAATCGCGGCGGTCTGGGAGGGGGGACTCGCCATCCACGGCGGCCTGCTCGCGGGCCTCCTCGGCGGCGGCGCCTACGCGCTTCTGCGGCGTTTGCCGCTCGCTCACTATCTGGACATCTGCGCCCCGAGCCTCATCCTCGCCCAGGCCATCGGGCGCTGGGGGAACTTCTTCAACCAGGAGGCCTTCGGGACGCCGACCGACGTCCCCTGGCGCCTCTACATTGACCCGGCCCATCGCCCCCCCGCCCTCGCCCCGTTCGAGTTCTTCCACCCGACCTTCCTGTACGAGTCCCTCTGGAACCTGGCGGTCTTCGCCCTCCTGGTGGGTCTCCTCCGCCGCCCCCTCGAGCGCTTCCCCGGCGCCCTGTTCCTGGCCTACCTCGGCCTCTACTCCGCGGGGCGGTTTTTCATCGAGGCCCTGCGGACTGACAGCCTGATGCTCGGGCCGCTCCGGGCCGCGCAGGTGGTGAGCGTGCTGCTCGTGGCCCTCTCGGCGGGCGGGATCCTCTACCTGCTCCGTGGCGGGGGCCCGGCCCCCCGTTCCCCCTAAGCGGAGGGCGCGCATGGCAGGGAGCGGCATCCGATTCGGCACCGATGGCTGGCGCGGCGTCATCGCCGCGGACTTCACCTTCGCCGCCCTGCGGCTGGTTGCCGCGGCCATCGCCCGGCAGGTCCTGGCGACGGCCGTGACCGGGCCGCATCCCACCCTCCTGGTCGGCTACGACACCCGCTTCCTGTCGCGGGAGTTCGCCGAGGCCGCGGCGCGCGTGCTCGCGGGGCAGGGCCTTCAAGTCCGGCTGGCGAGCACGTTCCTCGCGAGCCCGATCCTCTCCTACGGCGTCACCCAGGCGGCCGCCGAGGGGGGAGTGATGATCACCGCCAGCCACAACCCGCCCCAGTACAATGGGGTGAAGTTCAAGACCCGGCACGGCGGCTCCGCCTCCCTCGAGTTCACGCGGGGCGTGGAGCGGGAACTCCTGGCGCTCGAGGCGCCCGGTGCGGGTCCGCTCCCGGAGAGCGGCGAGGCGCTGCCCGAGTTCGATCCCCGGCCGGCCCACCGGATCCGGATGAAGGA